>JBKPBJ010000091.1:0-3051 GCA_046726875.1 Verrucomicrobiota bacterium | reverse complement strand
CCGATCAGCGCCAATCCGAATCCGATTAGCGCAATCGTCGTTCTAACAGTCGCGTCTGCGTGTATTCGATTTCGGAGCCTTTGTATAAGCGGAATGTTGTCCTGCCTTGTACCAGAAGCCATTCGATCTTGTCATTCTGAGTGTAGCGAAGAATCTCGGATCAATTTTTGAATCGATCCTCCTCAACGGAGATTAGACCAGAGATAATTCGCTTCGCTCAACATGACAGGGAAATTTGGAGAGCAGTGCGAACTTGTTGCGCAAGATTCGCGCCTGCATGGCGAGTTCCCGTCGCGACAGAACCCCTCGTTTAGCGGGAATTCTCCTTGACCTGACACTTCGAAAAATGAGAAGAGAAATCCGCAACCTCCAATTGAGGCGTGAAATGAGCAGGAAAGTTCTCACGTTCTTGATCCTGTCTTTCGCGTCAGCCAGCATTGCCGAGGACTTCAAAACGCTTAACGGCAAAGAATATAAAGACGCTACTATCACGCGCGTCGAGCCTGATGGCATCGTGGTCAAAACGAAATCAGCAATCACGAAGGTTTATTTCACCGAGCTCCCGAAGGATGTTCAGGAACGTTTCCATTATGACTCGGAAAAGGCCGCGTCGTATTCTGCCGAGCAGGCCGGAAATTATGCAGCATATCAAAAGCAGCAGGAGGAAACCCAACGCCAACAAGCGGACGCGGACGCAAAAAACAAGGCCGTGTTAGCGGAACAACAAGCCGCGACAAATCGCAGCCAGGCTCTGCAGGCCCGCTACAGTGAGCTTCAGAAACAGGAAGACGAGTTACTTCTGCAGATTGGTCGGGCGAAGCAACCCGGACCGGCGTACCGCGGTGGTAAGAACGGCAGGACGCTACTCCATCAGCCAAATCCGCAAAAATCGCAATTACCGCTTCTCCAGAACCATCTCAGCGACGTTCGTCGCGAAAAAGCCGAAGTTCGGAAGAAACTGGAAAAAGCACAACGCTAGCAACTGGATAGGCATCTTCACGATCTCACAGGTGGGGACGACGCACTGCGGTCGACGCGGCGACACGCCCCGGCGGTAGGGCATCAGTTTAGCGCCAAGGGCGCCGTGTCGTTGTTCAGCCCTGGGGCAACGCACCAGGGAGTGAAATTGGTATTGAGCCCAGCGCTGAAGGTGCGCTTCAACAACGCTGACGGTGTCGTAATTCGGTCCGGCCGCGTACCAAACCGCCGCATTGGCTCGCGCTTTCAGCGCTTTTCATGACTCTTTGATTCAAACCCCGGGGCGTTGCCCCGGGCTATAATTGAGCCTGCGCCTTTGGCGCTAAATAGATATCCGCGGCGCCGCTGGCATCGTTCGCGTCCACGCGTCGCTTTCGTTCTTGTCGATCTTCATTTACATACCACGCCGTGAAGAACGCGCGGTTTGCGGAATCTCTGCAACGAAAATGCCTGGGCAGTGCCGCGATTCTGTCAGCCGCTCTCCAATTAACCGTCGCGAAGCCAACATTCGAAGGCGAAAAGCAGCCCGTAATTTCCGCCGTTGTGTCCGCAGACCATCCCATAAACCGGTTGGTCCCAACCGAAGCATTGGGCGCCGGCGTAGACGGTCACGAGAAAGGCGAATGCGCCCAGATGTTCACCGACAAAAACATCACCGAAATGTTATCCGCCGGGCTCGGGCCACTGACATATCGATTGCGCACCGAACTCGGCGGCGAAGTATGGCATTGGAATCCGCGCGGCACGTGGAGCGATCCGGTCCACAACTGCGGATACTGGACCTCCGACAACTCGCTCGGCGAACCGATCAACGCTTCATATGGCTATCGATTGCCACGCCGCGGAAACACGATCGATCAGGCAAACGATGACGGTTACTCTCGTCTCGCGGACGGCGATCCGAATTCATTTTGGAAAAGTAATCCGTATCTCGATTCACATTTCACCGGCGAATCGGACGACGCTCATCCGCAGTGGGTGATCATCGATCTAGGCGCATCAAAATTGGTCAACGCGATCCGAATTCATTGGGGAACGCCGTACACCAAACGGTACCGCGTCGAATACTGGCCGGGCGACGATCCAATGCATCTGCAGCCGGATGATGATGACGACTGGCAGCCGTTCGCAAATGGAAACATCGAGAATGCGCAAGGCGGCGATGATCTAATTCGACTCGCTGAGCGCCCGCGCTCTGTTCAGTTCGTGCGGATAGTAATGAGCAACAGTTCGCACACGAGTGCGCAAGGCTCGGGAGATATTCGCGACTCGTTAGGCTTCGCGATCCGCGAAATCGATCTCGGGAAAATCGGTAAAGATGGACGTTTTCATGATCACGTTCGCCACACCCCTGATCGTCATCGCCAGACAATCGTTTACACGTCATCGACGGATCCATGGCATCGCGCGGAAGATCTTAATCCCAGCACAGAGCAGCCCGGACTGGACTTCATTTTGCGCAGCAAGCTGACAAACAACTTGCCTGTGCTCGTGCCAGTAGCCGTGTTTTACGACACGCCAGACAATGCTGTCGCGGAAATCAATTATTTGCTGCGGCGAAATTATAACTTGGAAGGAATCGAATTGGGCGAAGAGCCCGATGGACAATGGGCTTCGCCAGAGGATTACGCAGCGCTTTACACCGGAGTCGCTCGTCGAATCGCCGCGCTCAATTCGCAGCTAAAACTTGGCGGGCCGAGTCTCCAAAATTTTGAGGATCAACTGCTCACGTGGTCCGATGGGTCGGGGAATCGATCCTGGATGAATCGATTTTTGAAATACGTTCGAGACGCAAAAGTTCGCTTCGATTTTTTGTCATTCGAGTTTTATCCGTTCGATAACGTCTGCGCGAATCCTGCGCCGCATCTGTTGCAGATCCCGAAGCGTCTCGGCGCTATGATGGCTAGCTTGCGGAAAGACGGCGTGCCCACGGACATCCCATGGTTCATGAGCGAATACGGGTATTCGGTTTTCGGAGGGCGGGCAGAAGTTGATATCGAAGGTGCACTCTTCAATGCAGATACAGTTGGTGCATTCCTGACATTGGGCGGCACCAAGCCGTACTTGTACGGC
>JBKPBJ010000090.1:0-4207 GCA_046726875.1 Verrucomicrobiota bacterium | reverse complement strand
GGCGCTGATTGCAGTCTCGCCTTTCTCCACGAGTCCGCGACCGAGTCCAATGCACGCACCGCAACCGGGCGGCAACGGAATTGCGCCAGCACCAATCAGCGTCTGCCAGTCACCAGTGGACTCGGCGCGCGCCTGCGTCTCCGCGCTGGCGGGGGCAAGATAGAATTCAACACCTTCTGCGACGCGTCCGCCCCGGGTGCGAATGACTTCCGCGGCGTCGCGCAAATCTTCGAAGCGCGCGTTCACGCACGAGAGCAAATACGCCTTTTGGATGGGCACATGTTTGCGTTCCATTTCGGGCAGCGAAACCATCGTTTTCACTTCGTTAGGCCCAGACACATGCGGTACCACCGTCGCGAGATCCAGTTCAAGCTCGATCGCATACTGGGCGTCGGCATCGGCGCTGAATTCGCTGCGATTTTTCCACCACTCCTCAATATCGGCGTTTGTGTAACCGGACCGGCTTTTCCCGCCGCGCGTGCCCGGGCGTTTCGAATTGATGAACTCGGGAACACGCGAGCGCAGGTAGTTCACAGTTGTTTCATCGAAAGGAAAAACCCCTGCGAGCGCGCCCCATTCTGTAGTCATGTTCGCAATCGTCATTCGCGCCGACATTGGAAGGTTGGCCGCTCCGTCGCCGACGAATTCCACTGCGTGATTGAGCACTTCGTCTTGGTTGAACAGTCCGCATAACGCGATGATCACGTCCTTGCCGACCACGCCCGGCGAAAGTTTTCCCTTAAGCACGACTTTCGCGACCGGCGGAACCTGCCACCATGTAACTCCGGTTGCCCAAATGCTCGCGGCGTCGGTGCGCACGACCGGCGTCCCGAGTGCCGCCATCGCGCCATATAAATTCGAGTGCGAATCGCTGGCGACCACCATCGAGCCCGGAACGACATAGCCCTGTTCGACCATCACTTGATGGGAAATACCGGTTCCCGCGGGGTAGAAATCGATGTCGTGCTCGCGCGCGAACGCCTCGATCCTGGCATACTTCGCCAGATTTTCGGGCGAAGTATTTTGGATGTCGTGATCGATCGCGAAGACTGGCTGCGCCGGGTCGGCGATGTTAGTTGCTCCGATCTGTTTGAATTTCGGGATCACCGCTCCGGTGTTGTCGTGTGTCATAACATGACGCGGGCGAATCGAAACGAAATCGCCGCTCCGAACCACCGTTCCCGGAGCCAGGCCATCCGCATGACGCGCCGCGATTTTTTCAACAAGTGTTAATCCCATATATACTTTCGAGGTTAATTTCTTTTCCGTAGATGCGTTTAAACAGTAACCGCCGGCGTTCGGTTTCGGACAAATCATTCGGCAGGGATGCGATGATCATCTCACGTGCGCTGTCGAACATTTGCGCGCCCATCACAAAGCGTTCCTCGCCTGAAAGTGCCATGATTTTTTCGCGCACCATGCCCTCAATTTCAGGTGGCGTATCGGTCACTTGAGACATTCTTCTAATAAATTATCCAGACGCAGTTCGTGCGTCCAGCGCCTCAAAAAAGCGACGTCGTAGCCAGTCGCCAGTAGATTTCTTACGTCGCCGAGTTGGATTTCGGAATGTGAATCCTTGGCCCACAAAAGCTTTGAAATGATCAAGTCTTCCTTGCTCACGATGTAGGTGGTGAATTCGCGGATCGAGATCCGCCGGCGACGCCCAAACTCCACCCGCCTGTATTCGCTGCTTTTGCGAACGATGCAGTCCACTTTAATCACGCTCTCCAGATGAATGAGATTAAATATCGATTCATGGGCAAGCGAGTCGCGGATATTTTCCTCGCTGACGTAATACTGCGGCCGAAACAGAACCATCACGCGCTCGATGTCCTCGGGCGTAATTTCGACAACGACGTCGATGTCCCGGGTCATGCGCGGTTGCGCATAATAATTCATCGCCATTGAACCGGTGAGCATGTATGGAATCTGAGCACGCTCGAATCTGGTTGAAATGTCGCGCACGATATCGATCTCGTTCATGACGAACCGATCTCGATTCGACGGTCACTTCTTCGCCGCGCGTTTGCCAAGCAGCTTCGCGATATCGAAGTCTACAAAATCGGCGTGATGAAAGATGATCGATTCGATTGATCGGTCCATCTTGTCGCCCTCGTGGCTGTGCGTCGCGATAATGTGCAGCACTTCGCCGGGAATGCCGTGCTTATACGCGAGCGCGACTCCACTGAAGGGATGCCGCAGTTGCTGCCCAAATTTTCCCTGAATTACTTTGCCCGCCGCGTCCTTATCGTATTCGAGCGGTTTGCCGACATCTGCCAGGAGTGAACCGGCGATGAGATAGTCCCGTTGGACAGGAATGCCACAGCGGAACGATTTCTCTAAAACGTCCGCGATAGCAATGCATTGCCGCGCACACGAATTTAGATGCTCGACGAAAGTCATATCAATATCGCCGGCCAGGAGCGTGAACTTAACTGCGCGCAACTCGTCGAAAGTCCAGCCCTTCCCGCCGCATCCGGTGGTAATTGCTTCGTTCCAAACTGCCGCCACTTTTTCGCGCAGTGATTTGTCTTTGATTTTCATCAAAGGCGGAAAAAGCTCCGCGATTTGTTTTAGGCCGTAGTTTTTCCGTTCGTTCGTTGTCATGGTGATCACCTCGATTTCAGCCGATATTTTTGAGGCTTTGAAGACGTTCGTTCTATTATTTTTTTGGCTTCCAAATCCAGTTTAACGGTTTCCGCGTACCAGCTGATATTTCCTGAGAACTTGCCCTTTAAGCTCTTATTAAGGCGGCGGAACAATTCGGTATGCGTGAGGTCATTTTTTCGCAGAGCTGACAGGATAGCCTTCTTGAGCGTGCCGTATTTTTTTCTGTCGATATTCTTCCCGCTCTTCCCCTGCGGATGCTTGGTAAGGATTTTTTCTTCTGCCATCTGTCCTCTTTAGCTGGAGTATTCGTTATCTAAGTTCGGGTTTTTGCCGTTGACTCACAAGGATGCGTGTGCGGGAGCTGTCGTCAATCCACCATCGGCGCGGGGTTGAATTGTAAGTTGTTTAATGCAGACTTCGGAGCGATTCCTCATGCCGACGTACGAGTATTTGTGTCAGAAGTGCGGGCAGACTTTCGAAGCGATCCAGTCAATCCGTGCAGAACCGTTTCGGGAATGCCCGAAGGAACTTTGCCGGTTGCCGAAGTGGGGACATGGAAAAGTGAAGCGTTTGCCTGGTTCCGGCGCGGGTCTGATTTTCAAGGGCTCGGGATTCTACAGCACCGATTATCGGAGCGAATCGTACAAAGCAGCCGCCAAAAAGGAATCTGCGCCGAAAGGATCTGAAGGCGACGCCAAATCCTCAAAAACGGAGCCAGCAAAAACTCCTTCGTCTGGCGAGACGAAAACAGCTGAGAAAAAATCAGCAAAAGAATCCGCCTGACGTTTTAGCAACAGCCGCGCGAATTTGCTCTAACACGGAATCGACCCGAGACAGATTTGGGCCGGGTGTGCTTAACCCTTCGGTAATTTTTGCAGCTGCGCGATGAAGGCGTCCGGGCCATCGGAGAAATAACCGTCGAACTGCCACACCTTTTGGCCGTTGCTGTTCAGCACGACGATGGTGGGAAATCCGAGGACTTCGTACTGCTGCGCCAGTTGCACGTTTTGCTTTCTCTCCTCTGTGGGCTGGGATTTTCTGCGAGGAAAATCAAGCTCCACCAGCACGAGATTGTCGTGCGCGTAGTTTTTGAACTGCGGTTGCGACAGAATTTCCTTGTCGAATTTGATGCACCACCCGCACCAGTCAGATCCCGTAAAATTGAGGAGCATAAGCTTGTGGTTCGCCTTGGCCTCTTCCTGTGCCTTGTTGTAATCATGCAGCCAATCGGATTCCGCTCGCGCGAAGGAAGCGAAAACAACCGACACTGCAGCTGCGATGAGAAATAATCTAGGGGTTTTCACTCCACCATCATCGATGTAGTTATAACTCGGCGCAAGAGCGGTACAACGCACCGCCCGGTGCAGCCATTATTTTTTCCAAGCCCGCAATAGCCCGACGCCGCAACGCCGGGCTATCAACGAGTTCCGATTACCGCAGATGCTTTGAGACGAGCTTGGTCATCTCAAACATGCTCACCTGGCTCTTGCCATTAAATACCGGCTTGAGCTGGTCGTCGGCATTGATCATGACCTTCTTCTTCTTGTCCTGCAGGCCGCGCTTCTTGATGTAATTCCAAAGCTTTTTCGTAAGCTCC
>JBKPBJ010000089.1:0-11403 GCA_046726875.1 Verrucomicrobiota bacterium | reverse complement strand
GAGAAGGCGGATGCGCTGCGCACTCTTCTGGAACGCTGGACCTGCCCCGAACCTCAGGACCATGAGGCGGCCCAACCGGACGCTCCACCGAATGGCGGCCCCGCGGCACCGGCTGGGAATTCGGGAGTCACCGAGGGGCCGCCATCGGTGAGCTGAATCGTTAGGCGCATGAAGCCAAAACCATCAAGGGAGTGCGTAGTGAAAAAAAATCAAAAGCTTTGCGGAATGATCTGTTTACTCCTTGTGGCTACGTTCCTGTATGCACAGGATTCTGCACGCGGAAAGGCACTGAACGATCCGCTCCTCGACAAACTGATCGGCGATTGGAATGTGGAGCGGAAATTCGGCAACGGCCGCACGGCAAAAAATGTTGTGCACGGCGAGTGGGTGCTGCAGCACCAGTTTGTAGAATTACATTACCGCGATGCTGCGCTCTCGCCGAATTACGAGGCGATTGTCCTTATCGGCTACGATGACATCGCGAACCATTACATTTGCCATTGGGCGGACAAGTTTGGCGGCTCTTACTCGGTTGACGGATTCGCGCCCCGCGACGAAGCATCGAATGCGATTGAGTTCAAGTTTGAGTTCCACGACGGCCCGCTAACCAATCGATTTGCCTTCAATTCAAAATCAGGCACGTGGACATCGACGATCCGGCAAACCGAGAAAGGCGAATGGAAACTCTTTTGCGAGGATACGTTCACCCGGACTACAGGAGCTGACGACAGGCAATAGAGCCTAACCAATCGATGAAGCCCCTATGAGGGTCAACGGTGGATTACAGGACTCGCGTTGGTGAGCTATTATGTTTAGTTCATTGATTGTTTAAGTAGTTAACTTCGGGCGAGCCCCTCCCTCGGTTTTTAGCCTCGACGTCATCAGCCGTAGTGACGCCTCTGCCTGTACCTCTACCCAGCCCGATGTTGGAGCTACCAGTCGTATTGTTAGCGAGCACCTGAAAACCGTTGGCTGTGTTGTCGTCGCCCTTTGTGTTGTTGGCGGGCGCCCCACTACCATTGGCCGTGTTCCTGGACCCGCTTAAGTTGTCATAAAGCGCTCTTTGGCCATCGGCCGTGTTGTTGCTGCGGGTTGCGTTGTCGCGAAGCGCTCCAGCACCGTTGGCAGTGTTCAAAGAGCCCTGTTGAAAAAGAGCGCTGAGTAACCGGTAGCCGTGTTCTCGGAGCCGGTCTGGTTGGAAAAGAGCGCGAACGCTCCGTTACTCGTGTCACGGTCACCGGTTGTGTTGGCTTTGAGCACCTGAAAACCGTTGGCCATATTGGAGTGGCCGGTCGTAAGGCTGAAAAGGGCATCCTGACCCTCCGCGGTGTTTTTGCCTGGATAGCTTCCGTCCGGCGGTGGGTTAAAGGCTTCCGCGTTTCGCAAAACCCCAACGTAGACTAACGAAAATGCTACGAGAACGAATGACACTCTGGTTTTCATAAGCGTGAATGGAAAGACTGTGGTCTGATTGTCAATTAAAGTCACCGCTAGCGAGTGCTCGTGGACATTTGCAGGCGGCACGCCTGCCACTACAATCAAACCAACTACAGGCGAGGCTAGTCAGTCTCTGAAATTTTTGAAGTTGGTGGCGACGCCGAAGTCGCGGCCGCGAATGAATTGAATGACAGTTTGCAGTTCGTCTTTCTTCTTGCCCGTGACGCGAATTTGCCGGTCCTGCAGCTGACTTTGCACTTTGAATCCCTGCGACTTGATCGCCTGAATAATTTCCTTGGCCTTGTTTCCTTCCAAGCCTTGCTTGATTTTCAATTCCTGTCGGGCATGGCCCACGGATGAGATCGCAGCTTCTTCCTGCTCGACGTTCCGCAAATCCACGCCGCGCTTGGAAAGCTTACCGATGATGATTTCCCTCAGCGCTTTCAAATGCGCGGCATCATCAGCGATCAAAATAATCTTGTCCGGTTCGGGAATGATTTCGGTTTTTGCGTGTTTTAAATCGAACCGGGTAGCAAGCTCTTTACGCGCCTGATTAAGCGCGTTGTCGATCTCCTGCTTGTCGACTTCAGAGACGATATCGAACGAAGGCATAACTTTGAATTTGGGATTTCAGATTTGAAATTTCAAATTGGGTTGATGGGAAGAATTTTCGTTACGGATTCGCCTCCGCGATTTTGATGTTCCCTTTCCCGACTCGGATTTGGATTGTCGCCAAGCTTCCGCCGTTGATTATCTGATCGATCTTCATCCCCTGCGCAGACGGATTTGCGGAAACTGGCTCATCATTGAAATCATTGGCGATCTTCCCGTGCGCGGCCTCGGCAAATAGATGGAAAGCTGCGTCGCTCGGCAACCAGACCCAGGCATTTCCCTGAGCTACAGCTGCCTTCGCGGAGAACTTTTCTTCTTCCCACCAATCATAGGAAAGCGCCAGTGTTCCGCGCTTCGCGGTGAGGTCGAAATTCGTGAAACAGTTGCGGGCGAAAATCCGGCCGTCGTTTAGTCGTGCACGTACTTCCCGGCCCGATATTCCCTCCAGAAGCACTTCGCCCGCGTTCAAGTCGATTGCGCAAATGCCGGCACTCGCCGGGACAACGATCGTGTAATCGACGGTGCCGGAGCGATCCGAAAATGCCCACTTTGGCTGGGGAGGAAATTTCGTGGCGATTAAAATGGCGCCGGGTTTTATCGACACATCGATTGCGATCTGGTTCAGTCGGTCCTGGCTGTAGGCTTTCTTAACCGATTGCACCCGGATCTCATTCGCTTCTGAGCCATAAACCAGCACGGCGCCATCGCGATTCTGGATACTTATGCTTGCATCGTGTTCCACCGCGTAGACCTTTTCGGAAACCTCTTCGAGCACCCGATTATCCGCACTACCGCAGCCGTTGAGCATCAGAAGCACAACGAACATTGGGGAAACTCGGTGAATAGCGCCGGGTCGCACGCGCGAATCCTATCAGCAGCTAGGCGCTTTCGAAAGCGACACGAGGACGTAGGCGCCATGCCTGCATCGCTGCGCGAAGCTGCGGGCGGGGCACTTCAAAGCTTCGCGAAATGATTCCGCTCGTTAGACCCAAAGCGTGCGATCGAAGGTGCGATATTGGATCGCTTCGCTGACGTGCTCGGGTGCGACATCGGTCTTGCCGTCGAGATCGGCAATTGTGCGAGAGACTTTCAGGATCCGATCGTAAGCGCGGGCGCTGAGATTTAATTCGGTCATGGCGACGCGAATCAGTTCCTGGGAGTCCTGTCCGAGCTTGCAGTGCTGTTTCAACTGGCGCGTGGCCATCCGCGCGTTGCAATTTACTTTTCCATCGTTCTGAAAACGTTTCTGCTGTCTTTCCCGAGCCCGCACGATGCGCTCGCGAATGGCAGCGGAAGTTTCCTCGGCGCGTTCGCTGGCGACGTCGCGGTATTCGACGGCGGGCACTTCAATGTGCAGATCGATCCTATCGAGCAGCGGGCCGGAGATGCGTTGACGATAACGCTGCACCTGCACGGGGCCGCAGCGGCATTCGCGTTTTAGATCGCCGAAGTAACCGCACGGACAGGGATTCATGGCGGCCACGAGCATGAACTCGGAGGGAAACGTGATGCTCCCCGCCGCGCGCGACACGGTGACTTTCCCATCCTCGAGCGGCTGACGCATCACTTCCAACGCCGATCGTTTAAACTCCGGCAGTTCATCCAGAAAAAGGACACCGTTGTGCGCGATGCTTACTTCGCCCGGATTTGGAAACGTGCCACCACCGAGCAGACCAATGTCGCTGATTGTGTGATGCGGCGCGCGAAAAGGTCGCGTGGAAACGAACGATTGTTCGGCGTCGAGCAACCCCGCAATGCTGTGAATCTTGGTCGTCTCGATCGCTTCATCCAATGTGAGCGGCGGGATAATGGTCGGGATGCGTTTCGCCAGCATCGATTTGCCCGAACCCGGCGGCCCGATCATCAGGACGTTGTGACCGCCGGCGACAGCTACTTCCATGGCGCGCTTGACGTGAGCCTGACCTTTTACATCGCTGAAATCGACATCGTAGCTTTGGTGCGCGGCGAAGAATTTGCTCAGATCAGCGCGTGTGGGTAGAAGCGCAATTTCGCCGCGCAAAAAGGCGAACGTTTGCCGCAAATTTTGCACCCCGTAGATGTCGATCTTATCGACCATCGCGGCTTCGAGCGCATTTGCTTCGGGCACGAACAACGCGCGTTTGCCTCGACGGCGGCCCTCAAGCGCAACCGGCAGCACGCCTTTCACGGGGCGAACTGAACCATCGAGCGCAAGCTCACCAACGAAGGCAAAGCTTTCGAATGGCGAACTGTCCAGTCCCTCGGTCACTGCGATCATTCCAAGCGCGATCGGCAGGTCGAAGCTTGGCCCTTCCTTTTTGATATCTGCCGGGGCGAGGTTGATCGTGGTGCGTCCCCGCGGCCAGTAGTAGCCGCTGTTTGCAATGGCAGTAGTGACGCGGTCGCGGCTTTCCTTCACTGCGGCGTCTGGAAGTCCAACGATGACGATAACCGGATCGCCGCCGGCGCCGTTCACCTCGATTTCTACTTCATACGCGTCGACGCCGTAAACTGCGGCAGAGTAAATCTTAGCCAGCATCGTAGCGGCAGAGTGGCAGAAAAGAGTTGCGCCGAAAAGCGCCAAATATCCCTCCAAAGTGAGATGCGACTAATGTCTGAAGATCTGGTCGAATGTTTCGGGAAGAGTTGCATGGATTAACCAGTAAAACCCCTACAAAAAAATTTGAACAACGGGCATCCAACCGATGTCACAAATTCGAATATTTAACCTTGTTAAATACTTCCTCGGATGCTACAACGCGTGATCGATAAGGCATCGACGAATACAATTTATAGGGAGTTGTCGATCAAATCCCCCCCAATGAACGATGAAAAAGAGTTATATGGCTGCTGAAGATAGCGATACGGGGATTAAGATTTACCTGCGCGAGATTGGGCAAATCCCGCTGTTGACTCCGGACCAGGAGATTGAGCTGGCCGCTAAGATCAAGAAGGGCGATCGCGAAGCGCGGGCGCTGATGATCCGGTCCAACTTGCGCTTGGTCGTCAAGATCGCACACGATTACGCGAACCTGGGGCTGCCGCTCCTCGACTTAATCTCCGAAGGCAACATCGGCCTCATGAAGGCGGTGGAGCGGTTCGATCCTGCAAAAGGCGGAAAGCTGAGCACTTACGCCGCGTGGTGGATCAAGCAGTCCATTAAGCGGGCGCTGGCGAACCAGAGCAAGACGATCCGCTTGCCGGTACACCTCGTGGACAAAATCTCGAAGATGCGTCGCGTTTCGCTGCAAATGAGCGAAGAGCTTGGCCGCGAACCGACCGATGAAGAGCTCGGCGACGAGATCGGCATCGCGAGCGGAAAAGTTTCTCAGCTCAAAACGGTCTCGATCCGTCCCGCCTCCCTTGATGCGCCGATCAGCGACGATGATTCGACCGAGTTCGGCGAAATCGTCGGCGACGAGGAAGCGCAGACGCCGTTCGAGCTGTTGCGCGACAAAAACCTGCGCAATGAGGTCGGCGGATTGCTCGACGTCCTGGATGATCGCGAGAAGAAGATCATCTTCCAGCGTTTCGGTCTGGACGGCGGAAAACCGAAGACGCTCGAGGAGGTAGGCAAGAAATTTGGCGTCACACGGGAGCGCATCCGGCAGTTGCAAAATATCGCGTTGTCCAAGCTGCGCCGTGCGCTCGCGAAGAAAGAGCGCCCGGTGGATGTCGAACTGACGGTCGAAGCTTAGGCTCGACGGACAATGCCGTTTTAAGACGCGCGGATGGAAACATCCGCGCGTTTGTTTTCGGATCGGCTGTAGCCACGGCCCTGTGGGCCGTCACAGGTAGGGCGGGTCACTCCCTGCGCGCCGATTTTGTGAATGTGCGGTGGGCAGAGGACTGCTCGCCTACCAATCGACCGGCCACAGGCCGGTGGCTACAAAATGAAAACGCGGCACGCGTTTGTCAGCGTGCCGCGTCCCGACGTGAGCGTTCCTATTATTTCAGCTTGCCTTGGGTTTCTTTCGCAAGGTCGAGGTGCTCCTGGATCACTTTTGCCGTGTCGTCCGCGAACTTCTTCACGTCAGCATCGCTCCCACTGTTTGCTTCCTCTTTGAACTCAGCCAGGTCCTTTTCGTGGTCCTTGACCATCATGTCCATATAGACCTTGTCCGAAGTCCATTTGCCGCTGTGCTCTTTAGTGGGGAGTTCGACCCCTTTTTTAGAAGCAATGGACTTAAGTTCATCGTTGGCTTTGCCGTGATCGGTGACCATTCGTTTGCCGAATGATTTCACATCGTCGCTTTGAGCCTTCTGTTCAGCTACCTGTCCCATCGTGATTTCCATCATCCCGCCTTTCGCAGCCTTCTTCATGAAGGTCTTGTCCTTTGCGCTTAATGACGAGCCCTCGCTGGTTGGCGTGGTTTCCGCTCTGGCCGCTCCGGCCAAGCTCATCGCCCCGATTACCAGGGAAAGGATACACAATTGCGAAACAATTCGGATTTTGGTTTTCATGGCTTTATTTGCGTTAACGTGCTGGGGACACCCCAGCCTCAACTAACCATCGAAAGCTCGACGCTGGTCGGACGCGAAAGGATTACGCTTCCTGCCTTTAGTTTGCTGGCCCTGATGCGCTATGACCCGGAGATATTCCGGCCGTACGAGCTTTCGACGCGCTGGGCCACGTCACGGTAGCCATAATCCACTTCGTAAATCTGCTTCATACAGGCGAGCGATTTTTCCAGCTCTCCCATTCGCTCGTAAAAGACGCCGAGATTGTATACGATCTCCTTCTTCATTGCGTCCATGGACGAAATCTCCTGCGACGCTTCCTCGAGTTGTTTTGTTGCGAGATCGAGCATGCCAAGCTCGCCGTAACAGCAACCCAGCACGTTCATCGCTTTCAACCGCGCGTGCGGATTTTGTCTCGCGCGCTGCAACTCCGGCACAGCCTCACGAAAACGCCCGGCGTTGAAAAGGTTGTGACCGAGTTCAAACCGTAGCTGTAGATCGGTCGGATTCTGTTTCACCCGCTCTTGTGCATCCGCTATGAGGATTTCTGCGCGGCTCACTTTGGCGCCGCGCAGTTGCTTGGATTTTTCCGCGTACAGTTCGTCTCGTGCAGTGTATGTGGAGAGAAATTCCTCGTGCGCAAAGATCTCGCGTTCCAGGCATTTTATTTTCAAATCGGAAATCTTACGAAGCAATCCTGTGTCCGCTCCCTTAGCGAGATCAGCAGCATATTGATACCAGCGAATAGCTGACTCGAAGTCGTCCTTTTGTTCACTTAACGCGCCAAGCCGGCGCGCAAAGTCCAAGTTTTCCGGTTCCGCCTGGTGACGCACGTAAGTTTCCGCGATCTGTTGATCGAGCGCTTTGCCAGTGAGCCGGATCCGGCTCTGTTGTTCGAGTGAAATGGCTTCGTCCTTGTCCTTTATCAGGTCGCGATAACTTTCAGCCTGTGTCCACCCGCCTTTTTTCATCGAAGCGCGCGCTGAAGCGTCTTTCCCGAGGCGCAGCGACTGCGCATCCAGCGGATTGATCGCGCTGAGTTGATTGTAAATTTCCACTTCGTTCTCGTGGTCCCCAAGGTGGTGGTACAAACGGCCCAGCTCATGCAGCACTTTCTCATCCCGCGGACTTTCTTCGAGCAAGGTCCGCAGAGCGAAAACTCCTATCTCGGGCCAACCCGCCTTGAGCGCCGCTTCTTTCAAAAGCAAATTTGCCTGGCGATTGTAAGGTTCGCTTTCCAAAACTTCCTCCAGCATTTCCACCGCGCGCTTCGGGTCCTTTTTGATTTCTCGTTGCGCTTTCATCACACCGATAGGCGCGGTCGAGATGTTGAAAAAACTTTTCTTAGCCGATTTGCTTTTCGTGACTTCTGCACGTCGCAGTAGTTGGCGGCCCGTGAGAAACTCTGGCTCTTGTTTCAGGATCTCCTGCAAGAGCGAAATCGCGTAACCAAAATTGCGCAGCTCAATGGCGGCCACCACCTTCAGCCAAAGACTGCGCTGTGTTTCACTTAGTTCCTTCTCCGTCTTAACCGCCATCGCGCTGACTATAATTTCGCCACAGTGCGCCGCCACCGGAATTCTAGGGAGCGCATGCGCCCCGCGTGACGGTGTCGGCGCCCTCGCCGACACCTTCTGAGTGCCGACTGGATTGGTCCGATGTGGATCTTTCGCCAAGCAAAGTAGCAACGGAGCCGACATGAGGTAAAATTGGGGCGATGCGCATCTTGAAGTTCGGCCCAAATGGTGATTCACCGCCGGTCGAGCTGACCGGCGGCGGGCGATTTATTTTGTCACGCAGGGATTTTGTTCCGGCATACGTGCGAGCATTCGAGGATGGCGTTCTTCAGAAGCGCGCCGCTGAGGCAATTGAGTCGCTGCGATCCTGCAAAGTTTGTCCGCGCGACTGCGAGATCGATCGCTACAACAATAAGATCGGCGTGTGCAAGAGCGGACGGCTGGCGCGCGTCGCCAGCGCGTTTCCGCATTTTGGCGAGGAGGATTGTCTGCGTGGCCGGAACGGCTCCGGCACGATTTTTCTCGGCTGGTGCAATCTGCGTTGCGTGTTCTGCCAGAATTTCGAGACCAGCCAGTTTGGTGAAGGCGCGGAGGTAACCGCTGCGGAACTCGCGCAAATCATGCTCGATCTGCAGGAGATCGGTTGCCACAACATCAATTTCGTCACGCCCGAGCACGTTGTGCCCCAGATTTTGGAAGCACTCGTAATCGCGGTCGAGCGTGGTTTGCGTCTGCCGCTGGTTTATAACACCTCGGCATACGATAGCCTCGAAAGCATTCACTGGATGGACGGCATCGTTGATATTTACATGCCCGATTTCAAACTCTGGGACGCCGAGCATTGCCGAAAATATTTGGTGGCCAGCAATTACGCGGACGCTGCGCGCAAAATCATCGCCGCCATGCACGCGCAGGTCGGCGAGCTACAGGTGGACGAAAACGGTCTCGCGTTGCGCGGCGTGCTCGTTAGGCATCTGGTTATGCCCGGCCTCCTCGATGACACCTGCGAAATCATGCACTGGATCGCCGAGAACATGTCGCGCGACACCTACGTCAACGTGATGGATCAATATTATCCGGCACACAAAGCCAAGACCGAGCCGCGTTTCGCTGAAATCGATCGCGGCATTACTGGCGACGAATTCTGCGGCGCACTCGAACTCGCCCGCGCCGCTGGTCTCTGGCGTTTCGACACCCGTTGGCGTAACGTCATCCCGCACGGCGCACCCGTGTGGCTTCCGCGCATCCGCGATCAGTACGCGACACGCTGCAACGTGCTCTGATTTTTGCCATTCCGAGCAAAGTCAAGGAATCTCTGATCTCACAACAAATCCAGCTGCGGTTTTTGCGATTCGGGCATTGATTTGCCCGATTTTTTTCCACGCGGCTTAGGTTCCGTCGTGGCGCGGCTGGACTCTTCCAGGTGGGCGAGAATTTCTTTGGCGCGGTCGAGGATTTCTTTGGGTAAACCGGCGAGACGGGCGACGTGAATCCCGTAGCTTTTATCGGCGCCGCCGGAAATGATTTTGCGAAGGAAAATAATCTGCTCGTTCCATTCGCGGACGGCCACGTTCAAATTGCAAACGCCTTCGCGGTCCCCGGCGAGTTTGGTCAGTTCGTGATAATGCGTGGCGAACAGAGCGCGAGCTTTGATTTTGTCGTAGAGAAACTCGGCAACGCTCCAAGCGATCGAGAGACCGTCGAAGGTAGACGTGCCGCGGCCAATCTCGTCGAGAATGACTAATGAGCGCTCAGTGGCGTTGTTGATGATGTTGGCGGTCTCGTTCATTTCAACCATGAACGTCGATTGGCCTCGGGCCAGATCGTCGCTGGCGCCGACTCGGGTGAAAATGCGATCGACTAAGCCGATCTCCACGCTCTCCGCCGGGACGAAGCTGCCGATCTGAGCCAGCAACACAATCAGCGCGACCTGGCGAATGTAAGTCGATTTTCCGGCCATGTTTGGCCCTGTGACGATGGCCATGCGAACATTCTCGCCGTCCAGCGCTGTATCGTTAGGCACAAACTTTTCCTCGATGAGATTTTGATCAAGCACTGGGTGGCGCCCATCCTTGATGACGAGCCGGAGCGAATCGTTTAACTCTGGTCGGCAATAGCGGAATAGTCGCGCGGTTTCGGCGAACGCGCAGAGCACGTCGAGCACCGCGATCGCTTTCGCTGTTTGCTGGATTGGCCCGATGTCGCGCAAGGTTTCGTCGCGCAATTTCTGGAATAGTTGATACTCGAGGTTCTGGGCGCGCTCGTCCGCGCCGAGAACTTTTGCCTCCATCTGTTTTAATTCCGGCGTAATGAACCGTTCACCGCCCACCGTGGTTTGCTTCCGCGTGTAATGCGCGGGCACGTTGGCGAGATTCGATTTTGTGACTTCGATGAAGTAACCGAAGACGGAATTGTAGCGGACCTTGAGCGATTTGATGCCTGTCGCCGCGATCTCGCGTTCCTGTAGATGGCTGATCCAATTTTTCCCCTCGCGCGAGCCTTGGCGCAGGAAATCGAGATCGGGATCATAACCGTCACGAAAAATGCCGCCTTCCTTCAGCGCAAGTGGTGGATCATCGACCAGCGCTTTAGCCAGCTTTTCAGCGAGTGCTGGCATTTCGTGAATCTGCCGCTGAAGCTGTAGTGGCAGGCGTGTCGCCTGCTTTGTTGAATCGTTTGCAGCCGGCACAGCTGCCCTTACAGAGGACGCGCCAAACTCAATCCGCTCAATGAGTTTTTGCAATTCTCCTTTCAGTTTCGGGATTTGTTGGAGCGATGTCTTCAGCGCGACGAGGTCGCGCGCGTTTCCTGACGCCTGGCTGAGACGTCCGGCAGCGCGCTCGATGTCGCGGATGGATTTTAATTCAGCACGAATTGATGCGAGCAAATCGGGCTCCTGCAAAAGGTCGGCGATGCTTTGCTGGCGTCGCTGCAATTCCGTGAGATTCCGCAACGGCTGCAAAATCCAGGCGCGCAATTTGCGTGCGCCCATGGGCGTGATGGTGCGATCAAGCACACTCAGCAGGCTCGCGTCGCGCGTGCCGCGCGATTCGACCAGCTCAAGGTTGGCTTGTGTGGCGGAGTCGAGCAGGACGTGATCTGCGGGCGCGTCGCAGCGCAACGAAGTGAGATGGTCAATTTTGCGCCGGAGTTGATGCTTTAAGTAATGCACGATGGCCCCGGCCGCAGCGACCGCCGCGCGCATCTGCGCGCAACCGAAGCCGTCGAGCGATTTGACCTTGAAATGTTCGCACAGGGTGAAGATTGCCTGTTCTGGCAGAAACGCGTAGCTGTCGTATTCGAGTGCGTGATCGATGTCGCCGGTTTGCGGTTTCTGTTCCGAGCTGATCAACAATTCGGCGGGCGAAACACGCGCGAGCTGATCGAACAGCGATTC
>JBKPBJ010000088.1:0-1250 GCA_046726875.1 Verrucomicrobiota bacterium | reverse complement strand
CGGCTTCGACCGTTCCTGCGTAATCGACGCCCAATCGAGTCTCCTTTGGTCTTCGCAGCCCGACGCCCATTGCGCGCATGATGTAAGGCGTGCCCTCGACGTAATGCCAGTCGAGCGGATTAACGGAAGCCGCGCGAACTCGTACCAAAAGCTGATCGTCGTTCGGGGCGGGCTTTTCAACATCAGCGAGCTTGAGATTGGCGACACCATAGTCGCAATAAACGATTGCTTTCATTGGGTTCGCAGGCGCGGTGTTGTAGCGAGCGCAGTCGTTGGTCGATCGCCAGTAGGCGATGAATACCGCGATGAAGCCCAGTAACAGCAGAACTAAAATTGCGCCTGTAAGCCATTTCAGTATGCGCCGTAGAAGCTTCATATTTAACCTTTCCTTTATTAGCTACAGATCCCTCTGTTATTCTACAGATATTACTACTTTTCCTCGAGCGTGGCCTTGTTCCAAATACTGAAGAGCGTCTCGCACCTCGCCCAGGGACTTGTAAGTCCGGTCGATAACAGGCGTGACTTTTCCTGATTGCATGAGATCGGCGAGATAGGCGAGATCGTTGTGATTGAATTGTGCGATAAAAAACACGAATTTTTGTTTGCTGAACTTCGAGCGTAGCGGCGCGATAAACGATCCGGCGATGCGGCCGGCGGTTTCTGGATGCCATCCAGCTCCACCGATTCCAGCGAGAACGCAGATGCCATTTTCAACGAGCACGTGTTGACGCTCCGAGAACGAGTGGTTCTGAACGTTGTCGAAAATGACGTCGTAATGCTGATCGCCCTTAGTGAAATCTTCCTTCGTGTAATCGATCACCCGATCAGCGCCGATCGATTTCACAAGATCGACATTGCGCGTGCTGCAGACGCCAGTCACGTCTGCACCAAGGGATTTTGCAATTTGCACTGCGAAAGTGCCTACGCCCCCGGACGCGCCGTTGATCAACACCTTTTGCCCCGCCTGGACGTGGCCTTTGTCGCGCAAGCCTTGCAGCGCCGTGAGGCCGGCGACGCCGACAGAACCGGCCTGCTCAAACGAAATATTGGCCGGCTTCAACACCACCGCGCGATCGGCTTTCACTGCGATGTATTCTGCGAACGCGCCGGTCTTTCCGCCAAAAACTTCGTCGCCAGGTTTGAAGCTCGTGACATTCTTGCCAACCGCTTCGACGACGCCGGAGTAATCGACACCGACTGTTGTGTCCTTCGGTTTGCGCAATCCGCCCATCATCCGCGCCAACCACATC
>JBKPBJ010000087.1:0-7865 GCA_046726875.1 Verrucomicrobiota bacterium | reverse complement strand
TTTGTCCTGACTGCTCGGCGGGCTAAATCCCTTCCCAACACTGGAGTGCAGAATTGTGTTTGTTCTGTCGACTTTGTAACTGCCGGCAAAGCGATAGGTCCAGACGCCGCCGAATTGATTGAAGTGATCGAAACGTCCGCCCGCGACGAAGATCAAATTTTCGACGGGTGTTAACGTCGCCTCCACAAACCCTGCGATTTCGTCCGTGTGATCGCTAATAAATGTCGGCCCGAACAGAACGAACGGGCGCTCCTGGCCCGCATTTATGCGGCTGTAGAAAAATCCCGAGGTTAATGTCAACCACGATGTCGGTCGCAGATCGTTTTGATAATCAACCTGCGTCCGTTCGAACACCGCGCGGGTCGCGCCGACGAATCCGTCCTGATTCGGGTCGTTGATTTGGCGCTCGTGATCGTAGGCGACAATCAATTTGTGGTCCCACCACTCAGTCGGTTTCCAATCGATATGCGGCCCGATCAACCAACGTTCCGTAAGAAAATGATCGATCGGCCGCGGATCAAAGATCGTATTCGGCAGTCCAATGTCGCTGACCGAATACGTGAACAGGCTGCCGATCCGCAATTGCTCGCTCGCCACGGCAGAGCCCGTCCCGGGCGAAGGCGGGTTAGGCGACCAGCCGACGTCGATGATTGCGGCCGTGTTGCGGTAGTTGTTGTTCGGCCGTGCGTTCTCCGTATCGAGACGACTCGCACCGACTGAATAATCGAAGCCATCGACTTTGCCGTCGCTCTGAGACCATTCCCGAAACGTGTCGTAGGAGCCGCCCTCCGCGGCCAGCATCACGCCCGGCGTTCCAGTCCCTTGTTTGGTGAAGATTTGAATCACACCTGCAAGCGCACGTGGTCCGTAAATTGTGCTTTGTGGCCCGCGCACAACCTCGATCCGGTCGATGTCATCGGTGGTGAAGTCGGCAAAATTGAATGCGCCCTGCAAGCCTTGGTTGATTGGAATGCCATCGAGCAAAATCTGCGTGTGTTCGCTGCGCAGTCCACGCGTAAAGACCGACGTCAGCTGGCCGGCTGCCCCGGTCTGCACCACCGATAATCCAGGAACTTCGCGCAAAGCATCGCTTACGCGTTGGATCTGTTTTTGCTCCAACTCTTCCGAGCTAATCACGCTCGCGCTTGCGGGCGATTGATCCAGCGGAATATCGAAACGCGTCGCCGAGACGACGACTGACTCCACCTCAGCTTCACTCGGCGAAGGAGTCGGCGTGGCCTCCTGCGCGTGACAAACAACGGGCGCGAAGAGGAGTATCGCGAAGAATCGGATAGAGTACCGCGCGCATCTTGTGAAGGGGAGCGCGGGCATGTTGCCCGCTCTGTCCGGCATACTGCCGGACAGTTCGTATGACTTTCGTCGATCGCGCGATGGCAGACGTTTTCGAGAACTTTCGTGCGTGCGGCGTGAGTAGTCGTCGGCAAAATGCCCGCGCTCCCCGACCCAAACGAACCAGACTGGACGATTTTGCATAACAAGTTTCCTCCAACTCAGAGAGTCGGACTTGTTAGGCCCCGAATTGCCACGAGGCGTCGCATCGCCCAGCTCTCATTCTTCTTTTTGCGAAGAAGTTTTTTCGGTTGTAGCCGGGATCGGTGATCCCGGTGGCCGCGATCACCGATCGCGGCTACAGCCGAATGAGGTGGACCGGACAAATATTCTGGCTCCTGGCTTTTGATGCCTGTGCGGCACCGCACCTTCTTCCCGCCTTCACCCCCGAAGTAGTTCGGGGATTGGCCCAATGGGAAGTCGTATCCAGTTACAGCAGCGCAACTGCTCCCGATTCTCACGGGATTTCTTGCGCCGATCCACTTTTCCAAGCTCGCAAAGAACTGAATCGAGAAGTAGCGGCTTGCGCTCAGACCGTCAAGATTATTTAATCACGCACTGATTACTGCTGTCATATCGACTTTTGTAGCGCGTTTCTGTGAAACGCCGGCGGTGGCGTCTGACACAGACGCCCTACAATTGCTCGGAATGACAACAGAGAGATCTGATCATGGCAAAGCCAAATCCTAAGTTCATCATCACTGGCGGCGCCGGATTCATCGGCTCGAATCTCACGCTGGCGCTTCAGGAAAAATTCCCGGACGCGCGTCTTACTGTGATCGACGATTTTCGCTCAGGTAATTTCAAGAATCTGGAGGGCTATAGGGGAGATTTTGTTGCTGAGAATCTCGCGAATCTCAATTGGAGAGAAAGGTTCGGCGATCCCGCAGCCGCGGGATTCGACGCAATTTTTCATCTCGCATCGATCACCGACACGACTTTGCACGATCAATTCGTCCAGGTGCACGACAACGTGGAAAGTTTCCGCCGGCTTTTGAATTTTGCGCGCCCCACGAAGACACGAATCATCTACGCTTCCTCTGCGGCGACGTACGGCCCAGCGACTGAAGCCAGCGGGGAATCAAACGAAGCCGCACCGGCAAATGTTTACGCCTTCTCCAAGGTGATCATGGACAACATAGCGAGACGCGCGGCCACGGAGTCGCCGGACTGGATCATCGTCGGGTTGCGTTACTTCAACGTTTACGGACCGCGCGAAGCTCACAAGGGCGTGCCAGCGAGTATGGTTTATCATCTTGCGCAACAAATGAAGGCCGGCCAGCGGCCCCGCATTTTCAAACACGGCGAGCAGAAACGCGATTTCGTTTTCGTGAAAGATGCTGTGGAAGGCAGCATTCGCGCGCTCGATGCGCAGACGAGCGGAATTTATAATCTTGGCACAGGCCAGGCGCGCTCATTCAACGAACTCGTCGACGTTCTAAATAAATGTCTGAGTACAAACCTTGAGCCCAACTACTTCGATAATCCGCACGCGCATTATCAAAACTTCACGCAAGCCGATCTCACCAGTGCGCGAAAGGCGCTCAAATACGAGCCGCGCTTTTCGCTCGAAGAGGGCGTGCGCGACTACATGCAGTGGTTGTTCGGGTGAGCCTTTAGCGTTCTTGGCTAGCGCAGTGGTGGGATCGGCTTCTCCGAAGACGATGGCAAATATACCGAAGGCCAAACTGACGTTCGCGAGCCGAAGCGTGGGAATTTTGGCGGCAAAGCCGCATTGATTTGCCAACGCGTTGAGGACAACGCGTTCCACCTTTGATGCGAGATGCGTGCGCTACCCTTCCCAGAAAAACTTGGTCGGGCGACGGATTTCCGGTGGGAGGCTTTTGTGCACGGGACAATTGAGCGCGGTTTGCTCAAGGACTTGCCGGTGCGGATGATCCGGCGCGAGCGGGATGTGAACTTCTGAAGGCAACGCAACGATCCGGCGCGGCGGATCGTTCGACATTTCCTTTTGCACGGACACAGTCATGCCGCGCAGATCAACCCCGAGGTCCTCCGCCTTGATTCCCATGGTCGTGCTCATGCATGTGGCCAGAGCCGTGGCGACGAGATCAGTAGGCGAGAACGCTTCGCCTTTGCCTTTGTTATCACTCGGCGCATCGGTGGAAATTTTTGATTGCGACGGGCCGTGCGTCGCATCGCAATGCAAGGCGCCCGTGTACTTAACTGAAACTTGGACCATGCGAAAATTATGCGACTGCTCCCAGCTTTTGTCACATCAGATCGAATCACTCTTACGGCCGACGCGAACCGCATGTTTTTTCGGGCGAATGCCTGGGCCATACCGGCGCGCGTAAACCTGCGTGAACTCCGCGCCCAAAAAGCTGATCAGCGCAGAGTAATAGACCCAGAAAAGCAGGACGACCAACGAGCCGGCCGCTCCAAACGCACTGGCTGTCGCAGTTCGTCCGAGATAAATACCGATCAAGTATTTTCCTGCGCTAAAAAGCAGCGCCGTCACCGCCGCTCCGATCCACACGTCCTTCCACGAGATCATGACGTCGGGCAAAAATTTGTAGATCATCGCAAAAAGAGCGCCGATCACGAAGAATGAGGCGACAGCATTGGCCGTTTGCCAAACCCACGGAACACCTGGCAACCAGTTGTTCATGTAGTTTTGGAGCCCACTGATGACCGCGCTGATTACGAGTGAAACGAGGAGAAGAAATCCCACACAAATGGCGATCGAAAACGAGCGCAATCGATCAACGATAAGCGACATGATCACACCACGGTCTGGTTTTGCCTTGACGTCCCAGATTTGATTCAACGCGGATTGCAACTCTCCGAAAACCGCCGTCGCGCCCATAATGAGTGTTACAATTCCGACACTTACTGCCCACAGGCCCTTGCCAAATCCCCGGGATGATTCGATCACCTGCCGCACTGCATTCGCGCCCTGCGCGCCGATCATTTTTTCCATTTCATCGACGATGCGAGTTGTCGCTGTCTCCGGCGCAAGAAAGAAACTGGCCACGCCCACCGCGATCAGCAGCACGGGCGCGATAGAGAAGATCGTGTAGAACGCGAGCGCAGCAGACAACTCGAAAGTGTTGTCGTTCATCCACTCCGCGAACGTAAGTTTGAGCAGTTCCCAGCCTGCCTTCAGCTTGTTTGCTGGAATCCGCTGACCTTCGATTACCGACTCGTCCAACATCTCTATAGGAATCGCCGCGAAACAGCGATCTTGGTGGAATGAGTGACGGTTAAAATCCGGACGATTATGTCTTTATGATAGGCGGAGGAATGTCTTCCGTCACCCCGACGTCGATGCCACGCTGGAGTTTGCTGTGGCGCACGCTGTAAAGGAAATAAATCAGGAGTCCGACTCCCAACCAGACCACAAAACGAATCCAGGTCATCACCGGCAGGCTCAGCATCAGAGCCAGGCACATGACCACGCCGAGGATTGGGAAAACCGGAACGAACGGCACGCGAAACGGACGCCGTCGTTCCGGGTTAACGCGGCGCAGCACGTTCACGCCGAGACAAACCAAAATAAACGCGAAGAGCGTGCCGATATTCGTGAGGTCTGCGAGCGCGCCGATGTTTGTAACCATCGCGACGACACCGACGACAACTCCAGTCCAGATCGTCGTGACATGCGGTGTCCGGAACCGCGGGTGGATTTTGGCAAAGTATTGTGGCAACAAACCGTCGCGCGCCATCGCCATGAAAATGCGCGGCTGTCCAAGCTGAAACACGAGCAACACTGAAGTCGTGCCTGCGAGCGCGCCCGCGCTCACCAGCGCCTGCGCCCACGGTTTGCTGGCGAAAGCGGTGGCAACAGCAGCGGCGTCGCCGGCATAGATGGTGTATTTTTTAATTCCGGTAAGCACAGCGGACATCAGCACATAGAGGACCGTGCAGATGATCAGACTGGCAATGATCCCGATCGGCACGTCGCGTTGCGGATTGCGACTTTCTTCGGCTGTGGTCGAGACAGCGTCGAACCCGATGAACGCGAAGAACACAATCGCCGCGCCGCTCATCAACCCAGCAAAACCATGCGGCATAAACGGATGCCAGTGAGTTGGGTTCACCATAAACGCGCCGAACGCAATGACGAACACGACAACGGCAACCTTGATAATGACTATCGTCGTGTTCGTGTGCGCGCTTTCTCGAATCCCGTAAACCAGGATGACGGTCACCGCCGCTACGATGATGACGGCCGGCAGATTGAATGCGATGGAGTGGCCGGCAATCACCGGCAAAGTGCTAGACGAATACGCTTCCAATGTTGCGCCTCCCTTGGCCAGCAGGTCGGTGGCAGTTCGATAATCGTTCACCAGCCAGAGCGGAAACTTCAAATGAAACAGGCTGTCGCATAGTTGGACGAAATAACCTGACCAGCTCACGGCTACGGCCATGTTGCCAACGGCATATTCCAAAATCAGGTCCCAACCAATGATCCACGCTACCAACTCGCCCATCGTGGCATAGGAATACGTGTACGCCGATCCAGAGACCGGGATCATGGACGCTAGCTCGGCATAACAAAAGGCAGCGAACGCGCACGCGATGCCGGCCACGATGAACGAAACGGCAATGGCGGGGCCTGCGCCCGCGCGTCCAAGCACAACGTCTGTTCCGGAGAACCAGGCTTGAATAAAATTGACGACCGGCGTTTCAAGACCGGCCGCAAATGTCTGGCCCGCCGCAGCGGTTCCGGTCAGCGAGAAAATTCCCGCGCCAATGACTGCGCCGATGCCGATGCAGGTGAGCGCGAGCGGTCCGAGCGTGCGTTTCATCTGTCGGTCCGGCGCCTCTGCTTCGGCGATCAGGTGATCCGGACTCTTAGTTCTGAACAGTTGAAGTGCCACGGCGCGAGATCGTCTCACTAAGCACTTCGCGTGGTCAATCCAAAGCTTTGGATGCGGGTCGAGCTTGGTTGCGTTCGTTAGCTGTCGGTTCGAGGGCCGTTGTTCCACCTCTCCCCTTGGCAAGAGGAGAGGATTGAGGTGATGAGTTGGAGTTTCGCAAACACACGGCGCATCAAGCAACCCTCATCCTCCCCTCTCCCTTGGGAAGGGCGAGGCGACCATTGCAAGGGTACCAAACCAACAACAATTCGCTAACAGTGCCGTCGAGCTTCGTCGCGTTTATGCTGAGTCGACGCGGACAAAATAGTTTTGTAGCATCGCTGGTGTATGTCCGACGAACCGGCAAAAATTATCCTCGGCGACACGGCGATCAGTGCATTCGAGGGAACTGCGGGCCAGCGCCGCTTCGGCCGGAGTAAAGACTCAGGTCCACCGCTGACGCACTGCGAGAATTGCGGCGCAGAGTTGCAGGGGCATTGGTGCGCGCAATGCGGCCAACCAGCCATCGAATATCGTCGTTCTTTCCGGCACGTTGTCGCGGATCTACTAAACGAGTTCCTGAATTGGGATTCGAAATTCTTCACGACTATCGCGCTTCTCATCTTAAAGCCGTGGCGACTAACAAATGAGTTTCTCGCCGGCAAGCGCGTCCGCTACGTCAATCCACTGCGGCTGTATCTGCTCGCCAGCATCTTGTTTTTCTTTGCGGTAAATTACGGAACAAAAGGGATAAAGTTGGACCCGACGAAATTTCCCGAGGAAAAGCGGGCAGAGGTTGCCGCGGCAATCGCGGACAAGCGCAGCGAGATCGAAGCGGAACTGAGCAAGGACAACCTCACGCCGAAGCAGCGGCAAAAAGTGCAGAAAGCATTGGATTACCTGACGAAGCCCTCTGCGACGACCACACCAACACTCGAAGAAACTGCGCCACCCACGCCGGTGCCAAGCGCATCGCCGACAGCCGAACCGGGTCAGCAAACCTACGGTCCGGTGGGAGACCGGCCGTTCGTGGTTTTCGACGATGCGAAGTCCACCACACCGTTTGAGCGCTGGATCGAAGGTCGGGCGAAAGAGAAGATGGGTGAGCACGGAACGAAAATGGGGCTGTTTATCAGCACCCTCTTCAGCAACCTGCCCTACATGATGCTGTGCTGCATCCCGCTCTTCGCTTTTGTGTTGAAAGTTCTCTATATCCGGCGGCGACTCTTCTATATCGACCATCTGATTTATGCGTTGCATATCCACACGTTTTTCTACGCCGGGATCATGCTGATTGTGCTGGCGACAATCGGGCTCAATCGTTTCGCGCCGGGTCCAATTGCGGGTTGGATGATCGCGCTTCTCTGGATCAGCTTCGTGACGCAAATTTTTCTGTCGATCCGCTTTGTTTACCGCCAGGGCTGGTTTTTCAGTATTTTTAAATTCGTTTTTGGCGGATTTGTGTATCTGACGGTCCTCGTATTCGCGCTCGCCATCACCTTTTTCGCCACACTCGCATTGCCATGAACAGAACGATCCTCCTCCTTATTGCGCTCGCGGCGTCTCCCGCCTCAGTTTTTTGCGGCGATCGGCACATCGCGTTCGAACGAGACCAGGCCGTCTGGATCGCCAATCTCGACGGCACGGGTGAGAAAAAGATCGCAGACGGCATCTTCCCTGCGATCTCGC
>JBKPBJ010000086.1:0-3074 GCA_046726875.1 Verrucomicrobiota bacterium | reverse complement strand
AGCGCCAAGCCTATCCCAAGATGAGATCTCCCTGAAGGGTCGTGGTAGACCACCACGTTGATAGGCTCCGGGTGCAAGCACAGCAATGTGTTCAGCTCAGGAGTACTAATAACCCGTTCGGCTTGATCTTTTACTTTTCTGTTACGCTGTAGCCGGGATCGCTGATCCCGGTTTCAGCAAACAGAGGAGACAAAAGATCTCAAAACGAAGCCTTAAAGTTTCGTGAATCGTTAAAACGTTGAATCGTGAATCGTTGTAGCCACGGCGTTGCGCGCCGTCTGCCGATGTAACGATGTAACGAATCTCGAATGACATTCTTCTTCCTGTATGTAGATGCCAGCGAATCAGTTGATGGTTGAGAGTTCTTTTGAAATTCAAGTTAGGTAAAGGCGATTGACCTCAATCGCCAACAGTCCCCAGAGTACGGCTTCGTGCTTGCATCGCTGCCAGAGCAGCGAAACCGCCAGTGCGGCTCCGCACTCTGGTGACCGTAGCGCGGTGGCACCACCCGTTCCCATTCCGAACACGGAAGTGAAACGCTGCAGCCCCGATGGTAGTACGGCGACAGGCCGTGCGAGAGTAGGACGTCGCCAGAACCCAGCACTTTGCTAGCCAAAGTGCTGGGGCTTTTTCTTGTACGCCTGCTTTCCCGTCGCGCCGTAGCCTTGGCGAAGGTGGAAGCCCACGGCGCGGGGGAACGCCGCACAGCCGTAAGAGAACATCGCCGACGGGGGCAGCGGCGAGGTAGATCGTCCCATCTGCGCGGGTAGCGGGTGAACGGGAGTTCGCGCATCGATAGGACGTCGCCAGCGTTTTCCGGGGAGCGCACGCGGCTCGCGTGCTGCTGAACGCGTCCTCGCGTTCACGAACTTTGTCTCGGGCTCCTCATTCTCAACCCTCAACTCTCAACACTCTACGAACCTATGGTCATCCAACCCTGCAAGAAAAATCACCGGAACCGAAAACGGCACCGAGGTTGTCCTTCACACCACCGTGGACGACGGCGATCATTTTCAACAAATCCTCGCGTGGACACTCAAATCGCGGTGGCAAAAACAGAATGAACTGCTCCGCGAAGTCACGGCAAGTTTTCGCACCGAAAAGTAACATCGTTACACGATCAGTCCGGGCACGCAGGACATCCGACTCACGCTCCTGCCAAAATCACGTTTGACTCGCTACCGCGTCAATTGTCTTCCACTCTTCTGCGCTAAGCTGTATTTTCCGTGCCGCCATATTTTCCTCGAGGTGTGCAAGCGATGACGTCCCTGGAATCGGCAGCATTACTGGCGATCGATGAAGCAACCATGCCAACCCCAGCTGATAAATGCTTATGCCGTGATCTTTCGCGATTTTTTCCAAAGCGGCGCTGCTCATTCCCCTGGTCCCTCCGACCGGTGCCCATGGCATGAAGCCGATCTGTTCTTTTTCGCAATACGAGAGGGTGTTGTCCCATTTTCGGTCAGTGATGTTGTAGCGGTTTTGCACGGTTACGATCGGCACAATCTTGCGCGCGCGCTCAACCTGCTCGGGCGATACTTCTGATAATCCAATGTGGCGAATCTTGCCGGCGCTCTGCGCTTGCTTCAACGTGCCTAACGAATCTTCCATCGGCACCTTTGGATCGACGCGGTGCAGTTGATAAAGATCGATCCGCTCAAGCTTTAGACGCGTGAGACTTTTGTCGACGCATTGTTTGAGATATTCAGGCCGACCATCTGGCACCCATTGGTTGGGACCGGGGCGGGTGTTCCCGCCTTTTGTCGCAATCACGAGTCCTTTCGGATACGGATAAAGCGCTTCTGTGATGAGCAATTCATCAGTTTCGGGTCCGTAAGCATCCGCCGTGTCGATCAAGTTCGCGCCAAGCTCGACGGCGCGTCGTAAGACTTTAAGCGCATTCTCGCGGTCTGGCGGCCAACCCCAGATCCCCTCGCCCGTCAGCCGCATCGCACCAAATCCAAGGCGATTGACCGGCAGGTCGCCACCGATGCTGAAACTAGAATTATCGTTCGCCGATGCTGCCGCGAAGAGTGTCGCCGCTCTGCTCGCCAAAAGCGACGCTCCGCCTGCGAGCGTTGCACGAAGAAACGCGCGACGGCTTATGCCTCCGCAAACTTGCTCGTGAGTTATTCCAAAAGGTCCATCGTTCATAGACGCAACGTAAGTTCACATGGAATCTTTTCAGCAACCAAGTTTTCTGATTGGACTCGTGCCGGCGGCTCGATCATAAGCCGATCTGCCGGAGTCACCGCCTCCGGCTACAGCCGCGGCTTACGATGCCGCGGAGAACCCGATTTGCCGCCGCGGCGGTTCTGGTGGCGGCGCGAGCAACGGCAGAAGTTTTTGGTAAATGTCGCGCAATGCGGTGTCATGCTCGAGCAGCGTCTTGTCGATTTCGGCCAGCCGCTTCAAAATCGCAGCGTTCGCGGCGAGCTTTTCTCGCTGCTCGATGAACGCGCGAATGACATATACGCTCATGACAATCGCCCGATCGCTGCGGAGAACGTTCGCTGCTTGCAGTGCGCCGTGTTCGGTAAATACCCATGGGCGATGAGTTTTTCTTCGGCGCTTTCGCGATGTGGTCGCAATTTGCGACCACATAATTGCATCTGCTGATGCGGTCACCGTGCGTGACCGCACGATGTCGTCTTCTTGTGTCGTCAACTGAAATGCAAAATCCTTCGGAAATCGCTTCCGATTTCGCCGAAACTGCTCATTCAGCCGCTTCGTCGTGACGCCGTACACGCATGCAAGATCGACATCCAGCACAACCTTCTGATCACGAATCGTCAGAATTCGAATGTTCGCCGCTTTGTTCTTGGTTCGCCACAAAGCAGTTTATTAGCTCCTTCAATCCCCGCGTCGAGACATATTCGCGGGGATCACCGCCAATCAGCCGCTCCAGGATGTGGTCGCAAATTGCGACTTGTTGAAAGCAGGTCGACGACAGCATTAAAGGTCGCAGTTTGCGACATAAATCTTTGCTTGAGAAGCATTCGGACAGCGGCGTGCGCTCCCCAGAATTTGATACGTTCGTTTCCGTACTCGCCGCGCCGTAGTCGCTGGACGAA
>JBKPBJ010000085.1:0-4838 GCA_046726875.1 Verrucomicrobiota bacterium | reverse complement strand
CTTCCGATCATACGTCTCGGCCCAGAGCTGCGAACCGGTTTGCGCGTTAACCAGGTGAACATTGACCCGCACCTGATTGCCTGCTTTCTGGACACTACCCTCGAGGATGTTCGCTACCCCAAGCTCCTTTGCGATCTCAGCGAAATTGTCCGGTTTGCTCTGATACTGTTGCGTCGAAGCGCGAGAAATCACTTTCAGCTCCGCGATCTTAGCCAGACGCGTCAGGACTTCCTCCTGGATGCCATCGGCGAAATAGGCATTGTCTGGGTCGCTGCTTAAGTTTTCAAAAGGCAGCACCGCGACTGATTTGTCGACTTTTTGTCGGACCGCCCATGGCAAAAGAAGCAATCCAGCAGAAGCGGAGAGGATGACCGCGGTGGCGACGAGCAAAATAAGATTTCGTCGCCGGTGAACTCCGGTTGTCGGGGTTATCTGAATTCCCTTCGCGCTAATGTCGTAGGCCCAGGCAAGTATAAGCGCGATCGGGAAACCGATTAACAAAAGCACAATCACGAGTCGCAAACTCCAATTTGGCAATTCCAATGCTGGAAACGCCGCCGAGGCCATTTGAATCAGGAATCCCGCGGCGACGATGTAAGCCGCGGCGACGCGATAAACCTTTCGCCGTTGCAACTCCTCGAAGAAGCTGCTCATCATACCTACCCCTAATCTGGCGTCTCGTGTTCGGCAGGCAAATATGTGTCTAGAACTGCTGTGTTCGGCGCAGCAAATGGCATTCTGGTGACCGTTAAAACGGCTGAATCACGATTTATGTTCGGGTGAACACTTGGCCATGGCCCCAAGGCAAAACGCGAAGTTGGTCCGCGTCATCCGTGGTTACTTCAAAAACAGACTCATGCTGTCGAGGTCGATGATGGCATGACAGATGTACAGCATATCCATCCCAAGAATGCCGCCGACGATTGCACCGCCTTGCTGCGTTACGAAATTTGGCAATGTAGTTACGCCGAATTTGTCCGGCGGCATTTTGAAATTGCCGACGGTCAGATCGTTAATTCGCACAGCACGAATTGGCTGCGTAGCTCCGCTGGGAAAACGAGCGGAGATCCTTGTCGGTTCTGATGCAATCCGAAGCGACTTAAGGAAGCTTTCGTGGAAAGTCGTAACAAATGCGCCGGTATCTACGAGCAGACGAGCCGATTGTCCGTGAATCGAGCATGGCACTGTAAGCGTGCCGTTTTGCTCCCGACGCAGAGGCACCCTCGTGAATTTCGCCGACGACGCGACAGCACTGAGGTGCATCTGGCGCGCTGGATCAACCTTGAAGAAAACGAGCCTGGTTTGGCAATTAATCACCGCTTTGTGGCGGAGCAGAATGTCCAAACCGAGAATACCGTCAACGCGACCGTTTCCGGCGCCGGAGCCCTTTGAACTTCGCAGCGCCACCAGGCTGCTGCCAAAGTTCATGCTGCCGGCAGTGAGACTTTGCGCAATGCCGACGGGAAGGTCCTGCCCGTTAATGTGCATTAACTGAATGTATCGGCCTGGATGAATTCCTTCGGCACTCTCCTCCACGAGGTTGCGCTGCGACGGCTTTATGCCGAAAGACTCGGCTGCCCCGGCGTCAAGGATGAGCTGGCTTGCGCCGGTATCGACCAGCAAATTCGCGCTCTGGCCATTGATTCGGAAGGACATGATCATCTTGTTAAGCGGACCGTAGTGAACCGGCACAACCCGGTATCCGGCTAGCTGCGATAAGGCGTGGTTCCTGGCTGCGGCGAAAATCGAGATCGGCGCGAGCGTAAGAAGAAGCAGGACCATTAAAATTCGCGTCCCCTCGTCGTATTTAACGGCGCGAATCGCCCCGGAGGTAACTGGTGTCGTTCTCATTTTGCGCTCGACCAATTTTGCGGATCGCTTTGGTTCTCGGCAACGTTGAAATAACCGAGTGTGCAGTGCAAGTCTTGTCATGAGCGCGAATAATGACCGGGCGTAGAGAGAAAGGGGTCAGAGCTTACTATTGATACTACGGTAGCGTTGGATTGGTGATCAACTGCCATGCCGCGACCACTGCGCATTCAAATGGTAACGCGCGCCAGCGTATTAGGGCGAGCCCAACGCGTCGTTCCAAAAGGGCGAAAGCGCCGCACTACGATTAGCCAGACACACAAGCTATACTGGGCGAAAGAGGTTGAAATTTCGGTCACAGCCGGAAAACACGCTCAATTACAATATACGAATGCTTGGCCGTGGCGGAGTGCTCGTGCTCAACGCCGTCGCTGGAATGTCGCAATTATCGGAGATCGAGCAGGCTACACCGAAGATTCTGGCGGCTGTCGACTTCACTCCGGGACATCGATACGCTGACTTCATCCCGAAGTCCGACAAGGTCGCCGAATATGGGTTGGCAGCGCTGGTTGCCGGAACGGCCATAGCTACTGCGGTGAAGCTTGGATTCTTCAAAGGGCTGTGGGTAGCAATTCTCGCGGCAAAGAAGTCTATCCCCATTGGCGTGATCGCGATTGCGGCATCATTTCGGAAGCTGTTTAAGCGAAAGGAACCAACCGTTTAGCGGTGACCCAACGAATTCGCCGCACGCGATCAGCGCACAATGGACCCACCGCATCCAATTTGCTCAGAGAAATACCAAATGTTTAGATGTCATTCTCTTGGCCTTTCCCGGCTGGACGTCTCGATGAATTGGGCAGAATTCCCGGTCGATGATCGGCGGTCTTGCGCAGGCGTAATATCTCTTTGACTCCGCGAAACGCTCCTGTTAGACGAATAGCGTGACTCTTCGCTTCCTCGCAAAGCTGGTAATCATGGCTTTTCTTGTCACCTGCTGTGCCGAACTAGGCCATGCTTTGCGGCTCTCAGACGAACTCGTCGTGTATGTGGGCGACCGGCCCTATCCGAGCGACTTCGACCCCTACTTCAACCAGCCTAAAATCTACCGCCAACCGCGCTATTACGAATACACAAGCAAGAAAAGAAAAGGCAACAAGGTGTTCAAGACTACAAAGGTGAAGAACCAATACGGTCACACGGTTTACAAAAAGACCACCTCTCACAAGGGGAAGAAAAACAAGAGATAGCTCTCACCGATGAAACTTCGTTTTTTTCTCTTCATCCTTCTACTCAGCATCGCGAACGCATTGGCGAACGATCTCGACTTCACGCTGGTGAACCAGACAGCCCGAAGCTTTGAAGGTCTCTATATCACGGCGTCTGACAACAAGGATTGGGACGCAAATCTCCTTCTCAACGGAGAAGTGCTGGCCGCTGGGGGAAAGATCCAGGTGCGCTTTAAGAATGACGCAAAATCAGAAACCTGGGATTTCAACCTGGTGGATGACGAGGGACTCTCAGTAACCTTCGATAAGGTAAAGCTGACAGGCATTGACACGGTCACGTTGAAGGACGTGAACGGTAAGATCACTGCGGAGCTTGAGTAGGTCGCGAACTTACTCTTGGTTTCGGCGGGCAAGCAAACATGAAATGTTAACAACTGCCTTGAAGGTTAGCTAAAAGGAGCAGCCCGCACCCAGCCGACATCGAATGCAAGTGTGTAGTTGCCTGGAGAAGAGAGTGCGCATCGCACCGCCGTTGGTTTCGGCCTGATTGTCACAGTTGCGGTTTTGGCGGCGGCGAAGGTTGTCGCGCAGCAAGAGCCTTCTGCCGTCGGCCCGCATTTACAGCCTAATGCGGGCGGCGAGGCAGCAGCGGTCAGGCGAGTGGTCGACGGCATCATGCAGCCGTACTCGGCCTAGGAACAACATAGGCCGGCCACCAAGCGCGTGGATCTTGCAGCTTAGAAGGCTTCAAAATGGTAACAGCACTGTTACCAAAAAAGCCACTCCAAGGTTAGATGGTGAGCGCACGCCCTTGCCGGGACAACACCCTTTTTGGCAACGGACAAGGCAGCGTGCGCCCCCAATTTTTAGCGCCCTGATGTTCGCCCTAGCCATCCAAATCAAAACAGCCGTGCGCTTCGTCGCTGATTGCCACGGTGAAAGACCCGCCGTAGCGCGGAGAAAGCTTGGCACATTCGCGGAAGTTAAGGTCGTGGCGGGGGAGTCGGACGAGGCCTTGGCGTCGGAACGTGCCTTGGTGTTGGTGTAGGCGTTGGCGTAGTTGTAGGCGTAGCCGTTGCCGTTGGTGTAGGACCCGAAGGCGTAATGCTGAAAGCTCCACTGCTTGAAGAACTGTTTTGGAAGCGCACGTCCCTGGCGACGATTCGGACGCGCACATCAGGAATCCCTGTTGATGGTGGTAGTTGCCAGTCGTAATTGGTCGCTGTGCTTGGCAGATCGCGAATGATTGGGTGCCATGTGCGGCCGGAGTCGTACGAACCCTGAATATCGAACGACCGCAGACCCTCTGAGGCACTAGCTGTCCACGAGATCGGAACAATCGTACCGCCGGGGAATGACTCGCCGCCCACTGGGAACGTGATATTTACGCTCGGCGGCTGAAATCCCAGGCGCGAATCGTGACGGATGGAGAAGTAGCCGCTGGCAAAGAACCACGCGGTGTCATTGGAGTTATTGCGGACTTGCAACGCCAGTCGCGCACGGTCGGTGCTTACAAACGGAAAGTTTTGAAAGAACACTCCGTGGCCGCCGATGTTCAAACCCGATATACCTGCCCCATCCGAGTCGAGAACTACGACTGGCGTGATCGTTCCGAAATTCACCGATCCGGTCCAGTCCATATCGGGAATGGGTTGACCGCCAGTAAAGGTCTGCCCACTCAAGTCTGTTGTGATCGTTAGGTTGCCGGTTATGTTACCTGAAGGAACCAGCACTGGCACCTCGTCCCAACCCTCCTGACCACTCGCATCGGTCGAAACCACGCGGAAAAATTGCGGCTGATTC
>JBKPBJ010000084.1:0-4477 GCA_046726875.1 Verrucomicrobiota bacterium | reverse complement strand
GGCGGAAGCTGACCATTACCTCCTACACCACGCTCGTTCTCGGAGCCGATCCCGAGGAAACCGGTATGCATGTTACCACGAAATGGGATTTGCAAAGCCAGAGCCTGTTTGCCCGCAACTCCTACAACCCGGAATTTTGCGGATGCGTCACTTTTGCTACTTCGGCTCCAACGCCAGCTTCGTTCACCGGTGATCGCGCCGCGTTTATCGGACGCAATCGGTCACTGCGCGATCCAGTCGCGATGGAGCATGAACGTTTGACTGGCGACGTTGGCGCCGGCCTCGACCCTTGCGCCGCCGTGCAAATGGTGGTCGAGATTGAGCCGGGACACGCCGCCGAGGTAACGTTTCTTCTCGGCCAGGCGGACGACGAAGAAAAGGCGCGCGCCCTGGTGACTCGTTTTCGTGATCCCGCAAACGTCGAGGCTGCATTCCAGGAAACCTGTCGTTGGTGGGACCGAGTCCTGACCACGATTGAAGTGGAAACGCCGGAGCTTTCGGCAAATCTTTTGCTCAACCGCTGGGTGCTTTACCAGACTCTCAGTTGCCGAGTCTGGGGCCGCTCGGCCCTTTATCAATCGGGCGGCGCTTATGGGTTTCGAGACCAGTTGCAAGATGTCATGGCGCTCGTGCACGCTGCTCCACACTTGGCTCGCCAGCACATTCTGCGCGCGGCCGCGCGGCAATTCGTGGAAGGTGATGTGCAGCACTGGTGGCATCCAGAGTCTGGCGCCGGTGTCCGCACCCGAATCTCCGACGATTTCCTCTGGCTCCCCTTTGTTACTGCGCATTACGTCCGTGCTACCGGCGACTCTGCCATCCTCGATCAAATGGTTCCATTCCTCGACGGCAAACCGTTGGAGGAACAACAGATTGAGAGCCTTTCAATTCCGGCCGTTTCTCGGACGCACGGTACATTGCTTGAACATTGCCGCCGCGCCATCGCGCGCTCCGCCACCGCCGGTCCGCATGGGTTGCCTTTGATCGGAACTGGTGATTGGAACGACGGCCTCAACCGCGTTGGACTGGGCGGCAAAGGCGAAAGCGTCTGGCTCGCTTGGTTTGAGATTTGTGTGCTGAAGGATTTCGCTGAGCTGCTTACTCTACGCGAGCTGGGCGACGAAGCGCAGGCCTGCCGCGTGCGCGCCGCGCAGTTGGCTAAAACAGTTGACGCACAGGCATGGGACGGAGCGTGGTATCGTCGCGCATACTTCGACGATGGCACGCCTCTCGGCTCGAGGGAAAACACCGAAGCCCGCATCGATTCACTCCCACAAACCTGGGCTGCGATTTCCGGTGCTGGCGACTCCGATCGCGTTGAGGTCGCGCTGCGATTGCTTGAGGAAAATCTCGTGCGTGAAGCCGATGATCTAATTTTGCTCTTTACTCCGCCTTTCGACAAAACCGTCGCCGACGTTGGCTACATCAAGGGTTACCCGCCCGGCGTGCGGGAAAACGGCGGCCAATACACGCACGCTGCCACCTGGGTGGCCATGGCTTTCGCCCGCCAGGGCGATGGCGACAAAGCCGTGCGATTTTTAAGGATGCTCAACCCAATCGAGCGCGCGCGGGAAGACGAGGAGCGTGAACGCTACAAAGCCGAGCCTTACGTCATGGCCGGTGACGTTTACTCGTTAGCTGGCAACGTTGGGCGCGGTGGCTGGACATGGTACACGGGTGCGGCAGCTTGGACTTATCGCGTCTGGCTTGAAGAGATTCTGGGATTCCAACGCCGCGGCGACACTCTCACGATCAACCCGGTTATACCGAAAGATTGGTCTGGCTTTCGTTTGCGATACCGTTTCCAAAATACCACCTATCACATCACGGTCGAAAATCCTGACCACTGTTCACGAGGTGTGATGCTAATGGAATTGGACGGAATCTCGGCAGCCGACAAAACGGTGAAGTTGTGTGACGATGGACTGTCTCACGAAGTGCGTGTTGTCCTCGGAAACAAACCGCCGGTGTGAGGATCGTCCTTCTGCGGTGTTCCCAAATTCACGATTCGAGTTCGCTGGAGCGAACGTCGGAGAACGCAGAACCCTGGCGCGCAGACTTGCACTCCATGCCGTAATAAGAATCACATGTCCTCAATCTCAGCTCGAAGCTCGTCTTTTGTTCTGCCTAGTCTCTTTTGCAGACGACCCAGAAGCTCGTCCTCTTTGCCCTCGGCAAACGTCAGATCGTCGTCAGTCAGCTGACCGTATTTCTGTTTAAGTTTGCCTTTAACTTCGTTCCAGCTCCCCTTCATTTGTAGCTTCATAACACAGACGATTCGTATATCAGAGGGTGAGCGGTCTTAGTACGCGTTCCGATTCAATTGCCCCTGAAACTAAATAGAAACGCGCCTTTGCTGCTCGCCTTTGGCAGAACAGAAAGGCGCTTTGGAGACGAACGAGACTAAATTAATCTTCGTCTAGGATCACGCGATCTACGACCATAGCGTCGCCAGATCCGGTGTAGTGAACTCGGACGGGAACCCCCACTTTAACCCTTGTCCTTACGACGTCTTCGTCCAACACCTTACCGCTGCGCGTCACATAAGTAACGGTTTTACCGAAGCGATAATGCCGAGGCCCGCTGGTTTCCTTAAGAACGATCATGCTGCCCGGAGTGTACTCGGTAATCGTCCCGCTGGCGTCCGTCGTGGTCGTTGTGGTGGTAGTCTCTGAAACCTGTCCCCACGCAAACGGCGCTACAAACGCCAAAGCAATGCTCAATGCTAGTTTTTTCATGTTTTCCCCTTTTGTTACTTGAATTGCGGCAGCCATATTCGTCCTCGTTTTCGTCTAAATTCGAGGATTCAAAGGACTTGCCGCTACACCCGATTCGGATTCGCTCTGGGCTGCGGATGTTTGTGCAAGGTGTTTTCTCTTGAAGCCTGGTTTGGCACAACGGACGGTCTTAGCCAGAACGCGGATGAACCTCTGGATCGGCACCTCTGGATTTCAGTACTCGGAGTGGAAAGGGAACTTCTATCCGGAAGATTTACCCACGGCGAAGATGCTGCCGTTCTACGCCGAGCGATTCTTGACCACGGAAATCAACTACACGTTTCACCGCATTCCGGCGCAGAAGACGATCGAAAATTGGAAGGCGCAAACACCGGAGAGATTTCGTTTTGCGCTAAAAGCGCCGCAGAAAATCACGCACTGGGCGAAACTGCGTGATTGTTCCGATACCCTTGAGTATTTCTGCAAAGTCGTGAGCGGCCTCGGCGAGCGCCTTGGCCCGGTGCTGTTTCAGCTTCCGCCCACGTTCAAAAAAGACGCAGACGTGCTGAGTTCATTCCTGCGCGAATTTCCAGATATGCGCGCCGCGTTCGAGTTCCGTCACGGATCGTGGTTCGACGAACAAATTTTTGATCTGCTTAAGTCGCGCAACATTGCCCTTTGCATTGCCGATACAGACACAATTGCGACTCCGAAGAAGATTACCGCCGATTACGGTTATCTTCGTCTTCGTCGCGAAGATTACATCGGCGACGACGTGAAACGTTGGTCCGACTTCCTGCATGGGCAGAATACCAACTGGACTGATGCCTTCGTCTATTTCAAACACGAAGAGAGCGGCATCGGTCCGAAGCTCGTCGAGCAGATGATCGAATTGCTCGGTGAATCTTGAGCGCCTAACGGCCGATCAGGATGAAGATCCCTGCCACCAGCGCTAACGCACCGGTGACGAAGCCGATGCCCAATCCAGTGAGCGTCACGATGCCGACGAGGATCAGATAGATCGCGAGCAGGAGCATTCCGATATTTTTCGTAATCATCCGCGAAGTATCGCCAGTTGAGCGTGGGTTTGACAACGCTGAACCGAGGTCGACCGCTCTTTTCGGAAGTGTTATCTGCCGGCGACGCGAACTACGACTGCCGAGACATCTTTCAGGTCGATGAAAGCGTCGAAGTATTCCGCGCCGGTAAGATTGGAAAGATGGACGACGCTGTCGGTCACTTGCGCGACTTTGCCGCCCATTTTTTCTCCAGAGCGCAAGTGTAACTCCACACTTTTACCGGCACTGCCTTGCAGAATGCTGACGACCGTCGCGTTAGCTTGTAGAGCGGTTTTTTCCTGAGCGAACACGCTGCAACACGTGCCCGCCGCAACAATGGTTACGACAAGAAGTAAATAACGTTTCATGATTCTGTGCTTGTGTGTGATTTCTGATCGATTGGCCAGCAAAATAATAACGAGACTTGCTGGCTGGCGGTGATCGCCTGATCTTAACTCTGCCGTCGTATTTGCGTATTTAATCGTAGGGCAAGCGCGTCGCCCGCCGAAACAAACGAATTGGCAGGCGGACCGCCTGCCCTACAATTCTGCATGAGTTCGATCGCCGAAAATCTCGAGCGTGTCCGGGAGCAAATCGCGAGCGCAGCGGCGAAATCGAGCCGATCGGCTGATGATGTTGAACTGGTCGCGATCACAAAGACGCATCCGGCTGAGAAAGTGCGCGAGGCGATTGAAGCCGGCC
>JBKPBJ010000083.1:0-5827 GCA_046726875.1 Verrucomicrobiota bacterium | reverse complement strand
GCCGTCGATCTCGCCTTGAAAGAAAAGGGGGAAAGCAAATCCACCGTGCAGATCCGCCGCTGCCGCATACGGAGCTCGGGGAAAATTTGGATCGCGGGTAACGTCGTAGACCCATGTTGGTTTCTTTGAATTCCAAACACGTCCGGGCAGGCCCTGGCCTTCGGGAAGGGTAACTACGAGAGATAGATCAGAGAACTTCTTCACTCGCTCTGACGCCTCATGCCACACGTTCCGACAGCGCAAGCCGCCGGCTGCCTCGTCGTAAGTCCAGATTGCAGCGAATGCCCAGTCGCCACTCGAGGCCATTGCTTCCAAAAGTTCGGTGGCCACTTCGGCCAACGTCCATGAGGCAGCCAGCAGGTTTGTAACCGCGTACTGGGTGGTGCGTCTGCGTTCGGTCCGAATACGTTCGGTTATGTCACGCGCAATTTTTGAGGCACCGATAATGTTCCCGGTCTCATCTTTGATTGGCCAGACTGCCAGCGAAACGTTTAGCGCGGTGCCGTCCTTGCGGAGGTAAACCGTCTCGTAACGAAGGACACGCTCTCCTTGGCGAAGCCGTTCGATAATTCCCAGCTCTTCATGGTGGCGATCGGGCGGGACGAGAACTGTGATCGGTTTGCCGATAATTTCATCAGCGCTGTAGCCAAAAAGCCGTTCCGCTTCCTTATTCCAACTGGTGATTAATTCATCGAGATCCTTGCTTATGATCGCATCACCCGAAGACTCAATGATCGCAGCCAACCGACGATTAGTTTCTTCAGCGCGTTTTCGCTCGGTGATATCGCGTAAGTAGGCCGTGAAAATCGGCGACCCATTGACCTGGGTTGCGTTGATCGCAAGTGCTACCAGAATCTCGCTACCATCCCGACGCAGCGCCTCGATTTCGATTAGCTTTCCGATTAACGGGCCTTCGCCAGTTTTTAGATAACGAGCCAGGCCTTGTCGGTGTCTCTCCCGAAGTCTTGGCGGGATAATCAGTTCAGCGAGCTCTTTGCCAACTGCCTCACTACGACTAAAGCCGAATACCTGCTCCGACGCCGGGTTGAACTCCTGAACCCGCCCAGTCGCATCCATGGTGATGATGCAATCAAGCGCCGAGTCGAGGAAAGTCCGGCTCAGCGCCTCCAGTGTTCCAGCTGGATCCAGAATTCTGCCTCGCTGCTGTGGCTCACGTGACATCTGGTGCGCGCCTCATAAAACGTGGTGGATAAAATGAAGGAGAAGAATCGACCGTAGAGCGTTGTTCATTCTCTTAAACTCCTCGGGCTGCCTCGTACTGATTGCCATAGCTCGGATCGACAGCGGTCCTACCTCCTCGATAAATCATGCCGATGCTACCTCCGCATTTCTTCGGATTACAAGCCTGTAATTGTTACAGTCCGGTGACAAGGCGTCATCGCTTAGGGCCAGCGGACGGGAAAATCGTTTTCCAATCGTCTTTCATGCTCAAAACGATCCAGCCTTTGGCGATTGCTTCGTCCCAAGCTTTGTCCAATGTGCCGATGCGTGATTTGCGGTCATAAGCCCATTCGCGTTCCGCGTCGTCGTGATGCACAAGGGCCATGAATCGTGCCCCGCTTCCGGCAGCGGTCCATTCCAACATCTGTTGATCACCGTCCGAATTGCCGAAAGCAAAGATCGGACGTCGACCAATAAACTTCTGGATGCCTACAGCTTTGCCGGCGTAATTATCGACAAAATCCATCTCCGGTAGCTTCAAGAGCACCGGCTTGCCGTCGCGGAGTTCGAACCTAAGTTTGCCGCTGCTGCCAACGACTTGTTCAGGCGGAATCCCATAAGCTTTCTCGACCCAGGCGCGCATGAAGTCGATCCCTCCACCAGAGACGATAAATGTCTTAAACCCGTTTGCGCGCAGATAGGCGAGTAGCTCAAGCATCGGCTGGTAAACCATCTCGATGAAAGGCCGGCCAGTTGTTGGATGCTTCGCAGTGCTTACCCAGTTCATGACAATCTGAGTAAATTCATCGGTGATAATACCTGAATGAGTAGCAGCCATAAGCTTGGGAATGCCCTCTTTCACTTTCGCGACGGCTCTTATGTTATCCCTGAGCAGCGAAGCAAACGGTTCTCTGTGCTTCCACTCGGGGTGTTGTGGCAGGAGCGCTTTCACTCGGTCCCTCATAAAAAGGACTTGGAAGTAGATAGGCTGCTCGGCCCAGAGGGTGCCGTCGTTATCGAATGTCGCGATTCGCTCTTCCGGCCTAACGAAATCGGGCGAGCCTTCCTTTGTTACGCGCTCGACGAAATCGAAGATCGCTTTCTTGGGCGCAGTCTCGTTCCACGACGGCAACGGATCTTGCCCATTTAATGTCGCAGCAGCACAAAGGGCGAAGGCGAGTGCCAACGAATGTGCAACTATATTCCGCCTGTCGGAATGAAATTCCGCGCCGCCTTTATGCGCTCCAGTTTTATTGGCGCGCCCGGTTTTCATGGTTGGCTATGCGGCTAGTTCACCGGGTTTCTAGCACGCCTAGGTCGCGACCACAAAAGTCCCTATTTTTTGCGATCGTTTTTTGGCAAACGATTCCGAAGCAATCAGATCCAGTGGCAGACTTTCTTGTCGCGAGCGATGCAATCAACGGAGTAGTCCCTCAGGAACTTTCCCACCGTTTTCCGATATTTTTATCAGCACTTGTTTATGCAGCCAGACATTCATCGATGCCGAATCGCTGGGATCGCCCGTGTAATTGAGCTCCTTCGCCAATTGCTTGCGCGCTCCAAAACTGCTGTCCATTCCGACGAGTTTCATGAGATCCACAATCGATTCTTTCCAATCCAGGTTTTCGGGATTCTTGGCAGCTAACCCATCAAGGATCGCTGCGACATCTACGGTCCTGGCGGGGGCCACCGGAGCGGCCGCCGGGGTCGCGGGTGCAGGAGCCGTCGTAGGTTGCGCACCGGCTGCGGACGGCGCCGCAGCTGTCGCAGCGGACGCTCCACTCGTCGCCGCTGTAGCAGGGCCGGAATGACTGAATATCTTGGACATTAGATTGCTGAGTAAACCCATAACTTGATCTTTCTGTTTATTGTTAATGTGATGTGGCGATTAAATGTGAATCACGCGGTTTTATTTCGAGAAGACGAGCATCAGGGAAGCGATCTTGCTGAATTGGTATGAAGTGCTCATCATTCTGTCTTGAGAGTGACGACTGGTTTGGTTGCGGTCGGATAGCGGGCTTCATTATCCAAAGCTGCTCGTTCGGTTCACCACCAGAAAGCTCGCGGACCCCATGCTCCGTACCAACCAAATGCGGCTGCACGGTCCATTTCCGCTGCCATATAATAGTTTTGGGCAATCTGCTGCTGAATGGCCAGTTCCTTATAGCGTTGGTACTCTGGCTCCCGACCGATGTAAGCGATGCCTGCTTTTTCGTCTTTATAGACGTAGAAAACGTGTCCCTTCACCGTGGCCCTCTCAACCTGGTAAGGTGGCAGAGCAGCATAGATTTGCTGTTGCTTTGGCGTTTGTGGCGTGCGTGCGCGGAATCCTGCAGCTGTGAGCAACGATGTTGTGTTCGCTGAACCCATCTCGGCACAGCTCGCTACAAATAGCGCGGCGACCGCGACAGCGAAGAAGATGAGGATGTTTGAATTAGGTTTTTGGATTTTCATATTTTGTTTGTGTTCGTTAGTTGTGGTGAATGGGCAGCGGCCCCCTTGTTGAGGTTAGCCACAGCTCGTCAGCTTTTCGCCATCTTGTTCTTAATAATGCCAATGATGGCCATGAGGATTGCTCCTCCGACGCCGCCGCCCGCGACATTGCTCAGAATGCTGGTGAGGTCCATCGAACCGCCGCCAGTTGCTGCGCTTCCCATTACCATCTGGAGAACCGTTCCTCCCAGGCCGCCACCGACAATTCCGGCGATGGAATTTCCCACCGTTCCCAGACTCTTTTCTTTCATGGCTGCGCCCGCCACGTTGCCCCCGATTGCACCGCTGACTGCTTCAATAATGAGGCTGATGATGTTCATAGTTTAGTTTTCTGCTTTGTTCACGCTTGTTTGCATGGGCTGGTCCGCAACGGGACACAGCGAAAAGGGAGACAACTGGCAGCCCTGGTTTTTTGCCTTTCGCGCTGGGTACATATATCCCGCCTAACGAGTCGAGAATGGCTCGTCCGCAATACTCGTCCGCGTACTAGAGGCATCCCGCCCCACATTCGGCACGACTAACGAAAGTGGACAATAAGACTTTGGTCGTACGCGTAAATCAGGCCAGAGGCAAGAGATTTAGGACTTACTCAATGCATCACGCACCGCTGCGATGAATTTTTCGTCATCGAACGGTTTCATGAAGAAGGCCACCGGGCCGATGGCCATGGCTGTGGCGCGCGCCGCCAAATCTTCCCGCGCAGTGATGACGATCGCTTTCGTACGCGGTGATATTGCGCAGAGTCGCGCCAGCAATTCCAAACCTGTGACATGGTCCATCCAGATATCAGTTACGACGACCGGCACATGATGAGTGCCAGCGTGTGCCAGAAAATCCTCGGCTTTATTGAAGGGGCGAACTTTAAATCCTTCAGACGCGAGCAGATAATGTATCGATTTGAGCACAGAAGGATCGTCATCCACTACACAGACCTCGTTTGCTTCCTCCTGGCTCGATTCGGTCATGCCGCGGCCTTAGTTTTTTGAACTTCTCCACGCGCGGCCGGCAGTCGAACAACCATGCGCGCTCCGCGGTCAGGCGCGTTCTCGCCTGTGATCGTGCCGCCGTGCGATTCGATGATTGATCGAACAATGGTCAGACCCATGCCCATTCCCTTTTCTTTTGTGGAAAAGAAGTGATCGAAAACTTTGTCCGGGCGATCCTTTGGCAGTCCCGTTCCGAAATCGCGCACGCTAACTTCGGCCACATCGCCTTTATCGGAACGGGTTCGAACAATCACCCGGCGTTCTGCCGGCGGAAGTCCTTCCATCGCGTCGAGCGCGTTAATGATCAGGTTAAGCAGCACCTGCTGAATTTGAACAAGAGTTCCTTGCACTTGGGGAAGGTGAGGATCCAGCTCTGTCGTGACGACGCTTTCCCGATTCAACACGTCCGAGCTGACGAGCCGCAAGGTGTCTGTAATGATTGAATTGAGGTTCAACAGAGCGTGCGCGCTGGGCTCCTTGCGAACCAGGCTGCGAATGCCTCGCATGACTTCGCCTGCGCGCTGACTATCCGCTACCATGCTCTGAAGTAACTCTCGCAAGAGCTCCACATCGATGTTTCCGCGTTCGAGGAAGCGTCGCGCAGCTGAGGCATTGTTCGCTATTGCGGTGAGCGGCTGATTGAGCTCGTGAGCAAATGACGCAGTCATCTCACCCATCAAAGCCACACGATTTCGATGCGCCATTTCTTCGCGCTGTACCTGCACCTGCAGAGCGGCTTGTTTTTGCGCACTCACATCAAGTGTCACCCCGATTGTTTCTAAAAGATTTCCGTGTTCATCCCGCAAACAGCGTCCACGCATGATTACCCAACGCGTTTTGCCGTACGGCAACAGAAGACGGTGCTCGCTCTCGAACGCTCCATGCAGGGCGCAGGAACGATCGTAGTCCGCTTTGACCGCGGCGCGCTCGTCGGGATGAATCCGTGAAAGGATCAGGTCACAGGTCAAAGGCAGGTTGGAGTCGAAGCCATAAACCCTGCGTCCCTTATCGCTCATCCAAGCGTCGCCTTCCGGATACAAAACCCAGAAGGCAAGGTCGGCCGACTCAGCAGCCAGGCTGATACGGGCATCGCGCTCCCGCAAAATCTCTTGTTGCCGCTGACGATCGATGGCGATCCCGGCAATATGTGTGGCGATTTCTGTGAG
>JBKPBJ010000082.1:0-2710 GCA_046726875.1 Verrucomicrobiota bacterium | reverse complement strand
GGTTGGAATTCAGTGACTACTCCCGGCTCGAAGTAAACAACCTTCCCTGAATCATCGGTGATGTAATCACCGTAGGTGTCGCGAATCGTTTCGCCGCTGGTGCGCTCGTGCACGATGTGGCCCACCACGTGATGAATCCGTCCCACCGCGTCCGGTCCACGAAAGACGAGGAACAAGACGCGCGGACGCTGGCCATTCTTTTCGCCGGTGAAGTTTTTTAATACATAATCGCGAATCAGTTCCTGTGTGGCGCGGTGGCGCGCGTCAGTTTCTGTCACAATGGTGTTGCCGTAGCGCTTGGTTAACTCGCCGTCCGGAGCGAACATTCGCCCTCCGACCAAATCGAGTCCGGTGCGGGAAATCAACCGGCCGACGATGCCGCCGGTGCGCGATTTCCGCATCGAATAGGGTGTGACAATGGCGTAAGCAAGCTCTTCAGATTGCATCGTTTTTTACTGTAGCGGCGGTCTATGACCGCCGCAAAAATTTGGCGTTTGTAAGTTCGGCCTTGGAAGCGCATGCCTGTGACGGGCAAGTATGGCGATCCAGTTTCCGCGGCGCTTCATGCTGATGATGTTGATGTGGTTTCGCTGCAGAGCGCGAAAAAATTCGTGTTCCTGGCTGCGCAAGACGCCTGAGAGAATTAGCCATGCGCCGGCATTTAGTTTCGGCAGGATTTCGATGAGCAAATCGCTGTATAAATTTGCCGCGATCACGTCGGTGTTTTGCGCCGAGTTCCAGTTGTGCACATCGCCTGATTGAAAACTTGCGCGAATTTTGTTCAGTCGGGCATTTGACTTGGCCATCGAAATCGCCGTGGGATCGTTGTCGATACCTATGACGCGGCCGGCACCGAAACGTTTTGCCGCCAAAGCAAGAATTCCGCTGCCGGTGCCAAGATCCACGAGTGACCAGCCGCACTTCCAACGACGGGTCAGTTGTTCCAAAAGACGAAGCGACATTGCGGTCGTGGCATGCTCGCCGGTTCCAAATGCCGCGGAAGCGGGAATCACAAGGAGCGCCGGCGTGATGGTGCGGGCTGTAGAGTGCGCCATCCTCAGCGCATCAGCTCTGACGCCGCGATGGGAACTCCGCTGAGGACATCCGCCTTCGCCGAGGCTACGGCGGACATGACGGACATTACAGCTCCGCACCTCATTCATGGATCTGACGATCATCAATCGTCTCCCGACTTTGATTGGCTTCGATGCGCCATGCGCAAATCGCTCCAGCCAATTGCGCGGCAATGCCTCGATATAACCGCCAAATTTCTTTAGCACCGTCGACGAATGCCTCCGCGAACGGCATACAATTTCCAGTTCGAGATGCTTACGCCCGGGTTTGTGTACGATCACGAGCTGGCCGTGAGCATGCGCCTGGAGAAGGTCTTCGTGCGCTTTCAGCCAGCCGGGTGCTGCAAATTTTCGCCAGAGAAACATCGATGGACGCTAGAGAAAGTGACGATTGATGAACGCGCGTCCCGAACCCGATTAGAGATATTTTTCAATTGCGACGGCGGTCTTTTCGTCCGCAAAAGCAACATAGGCTCGGAGAGTCCAAGGCCGAAACTTCGCTGTATCTGGAGAGCGACCTTCATTATGTTGTTTAAGCCGCTGTCGCAGATCGCAAGTCGAACCGATATACGGTTGTGTTGGCCGAGAGCGGGACTTCAACAAGTAGACGTAGTACATCACAAGGCTGGCCTGCCAGCCGTAGCTTGGAGCGTTTGGGCGGCCCGCCTTCGCCAAGGCTACGGCGCGCTCGCTCCAGCCCTCGATTTGCGCTCCGCTCCAAGCGAAGGCTGGAGCGGGTGACGAGGCTCGAACTCGCGACAGCCACCTTGGCAAGGTGGTGCTCTACCAACTGAGCTACACCCGCAGGTTTGAGAGGGACAATAATGTCCAGCCAACCGTGCCACGCAACCTTTTAATTGTGCCCGAATGCGCAAAATCGTTGAATCCAAATGGGACGTTTACTGCATCCTATGATCAAACACTCTATGAATAAATTATTCCTCCTTTGTATTTGCGCGATGGCGTTGGCTGGCAGTTTGTTTGCACAGGTTCCAACCGGAACGCCAATTGCCAGCCCGACCGCAGCGACGGCAGTAACAGCCGCGACAGCGGGAACCTCAATTGCAGGATCAGCACCAACAGCAACGCCCGCAGCGAGCGCGACCTCCAGTTCCGCTTCATCGGATCTTGCCGACAGAATTCACCAGAAGCTGGAGAAAAAGCTTGGTCGCAAGCATGGCATCATCATCGATGGGACCGATAAAGATGGAGATGAAGATCTTGAGAAGATGCGCGATTTCATCGCGATCCCAATCGTGGCGATCGTGTTCTTATCCATATTCGGCGCACCCGTAGCGATTGTGGTCATGATTGGGATATTCTCAATCATCGCCACGCGAATGCGGCAGCGGACCATTCGAATGATGGTGGAGAAAGGTCAGCCTGTTCCTGCGGAACTTCTAGCGCCCGCCACGCGAGGCCTCCGCCGGCGCTCGGACGTCCGGCGCGGAGTGGTTTGGGCCATGGTCGGTTTGGGTATGATGATCTTCTTTGGTGCCGTGAACGATTGGGAAGGTGGCGTATGGTCATTAGGGCTTATTCCATTTCTGATCGGGCTCGGTTATTTGCTCGTATGGAAATTAGAAGGCAAAAAGGACATTCCGCCTCCGCCCCCGGCACCGTAATATTGCGGCCGT
>JBKPBJ010000081.1:0-2725 GCA_046726875.1 Verrucomicrobiota bacterium | reverse complement strand
TTGATCGGTTTGCAATTTCTGTAGCGGCGCTCTATGAGCGCCGAAAATCAAGGAAGGGCGATCTCCAGATCGCCCAGCGGCGGACGGGAGACCGCCGCTCCTTGGGTCCCCTCAGACCCCGCCGCTACAGAACTCGGCAAGATCAGGAGGCAGCTCACTGGTCCATTCGTGCTCACTTTTGATCGCCAGTTTTGCCGAGTGCAAAGCGTGTCGCGGCAAAAGAAGCTTTTGCTCAAGCTCGGGAGTCCATCCAGTTTCGATGAAACGCAGATACAATTGCTCGTCGGGACCGTAAATTTTATCGCCCACAATAGGGTGACCGATTGAGGCGAGATGCACCCGAATCTGATGAGTGCGTCCGGTGCGCGGAATAGCTCGAATCAAAGCAAACTTCTCCTCACCAACCCTCACCTGTCGCTTCGCGACTTCCTCTCCCTGGCCAGGGAGAGGATGGAGGTGAGGGTCGAATGAAATTTCATGGAAGCCACACCGCTCAGTGCATGCGGATCTTCTGAACCTCCGTTCAACAAAAAATTCCGTCTGGGCTGGTGCGCCCGCAGGGTGAATTATTTGTTTGAGCCAGATAGCAGAGTGTTGCTGTTTGCCCTGGCGATCCAAAGGAGCGTCAACGAGCTTGCGTTCCCATTCCGGCCAGCCCCAAACAATCGCGAGATACTCTTTGCGCAATTGCTGCCGCTGCATCAACAGTCCGAAGTCGCGTGCGGCCGTGGCGGTTTTCGCAATCAGGACGAGCCCGCTGGTCTCGCGGTCGAGTCTGTTCACGATTGAAACCTGTCCGTCGCTTGCGATCTCGAATGCGAGTAGCTCGCGCAATTGTTTCCACAGCGTGGGTGCGCCGTTCGGCTTCGTCGGATGAATCAAGAGAAACGGCGGCTTGTCGACCACCACATACTCGTCTGTTTCGTCAACGATTTGGAACTGGAGTGGTGGAGTAATGGAGTAATGGAGTAGCAGACGGAGGCGAGTTCAAATAGCCATTACTCCATCACTCCAATACTCCAACACTCCGCCCAAGCTTGACGTTTCGCCTCAAAACTGCTTTAAGCTAAAGCGCCTCAGCCTTAACCAGGAGCAGTTTTGGACCCAAAAGACATCAAAGAAATCAAAGCGATCATCGACTTGATGAAGAAGCACGATCTCTCCGTGTTCGAGATCGAAAAGGAGGGCTTCCGTCTGAAGTTGCAAAGAGGCGCTTCCGCTCCCCAGGTCACGAGTGCTGTGCCCGCTGCGGCGGCCGTTCCGCCCAAGGCTGCATCCACCGGAACTGAACCGCCACCTGGCGCGAAAGCAATCGAAAGCGTTCCGATGAAAGAGATCGTTTCGCCGATGGTAGGCACATTCTACCGTGCTGCATCGCCCGATGCGCCGGCTTTTGTTGAAGTGGGCAAGCCCGTCACCGAAGACACCGTTGTTTGCATCATCGAAGCGATGAAAGTGATGAACGAGATCAAGGCTGAAACCAGCGGCGTTATTGACGAAGTGCTCGCTGACAACGGTAAGCCGGTTCAATTCGGCCAGGCGCTCTTCAGAGTGCGTTGAAATGTCGGGGTATCGTTCAACTTTCTCCGCGGCGCGCGTTTTTCGCCTCTCCCTTTCAAAGGGAGAGGGTAGGGTGAGGGTTTGAATTTTTGTTCGACCACACGCATTTCATGGAACCCCTCACCTCCCGCCTACGCTCCGCTACGGCGCGGCAGGCAGTCCTCTCCCCTTCGCTCAGGGGAGAGGCGGATCACGCTGGCGCGCGTTGATTTGCAAACTACGAAAGACGCCCAGTTCACATGTTCGAGAAAGTTCTGATTGCTAATCGCGGAGAGATCGCGCTGCGGGTGATCCGCGCCTGCAAGGAACTCGACGTTCGCACCCTGGCGGTCTATTCGGAAGCAGACGTCGATTCGCTGCACGTCCAGCTCGCCGATGAAGCGATCTGCATCGGAGCGGCGCCCAGCCTTGAGAGTTATTTGAGAATTGATCGGATCATGAGCGCGGCCGAGATCGGCGACGTCGACGCAATTCATCCCGGCTACGGATTCCTTGCTGAGAATCCGCATTTTGTGGAGGTCTGCGAAAGCTGCAACATCAAGTTCATCGGGCCCTCCTCCCGCGCGATGCAAGCCATGGGCGACAAGAACGCTGCTCGTGCGGCTGCCCGCAAAGCCGGTGTGCCGGTAACGCCGGGCAGCGATGGAATCGTCGAGACAGAGGAAGAGGCGATGAAAATCGCCAGGAAAATCGGCTACCCGGTGATGATCAAGGCGGCCGCCGGCGGCGGCGGCCGCGGGATGCGCGCTGCGCATAATGAGCCAAGCCTTCAATCTGCCTTCCATAGCGCTCGTCATGAGGCGCAGAAAGCATTTGGAAACGATGAGGTGTATCTGGAAAAGCTCATCGTCAATCCGCGCCACATTGAATTTCAAATCATGGCTGATAGCCATGGCCACATCGTGCATCTCGGCGAACGCGATTGCTCGATTCAACGGCGTAACCAAAAAGTGATTGAAGAATGCCCGTCGGCGCTGCTGACGCCGAGTCTTCGCAGGAAAATGGGAAATGCTGCCGTGAAATTGGCCAAGTCAGTTGGATACGAAAACGCGGGCACAATCGAGTTCCTCGTCGATCAGGACAAACACTTTTACTTCATGGAAATGAACACGCGCATCCAGGTGGAGCACACCGTCACCGAGGAAGTTTATGGATGCGATCTCGT
>JBKPBJ010000080.1:0-9788 GCA_046726875.1 Verrucomicrobiota bacterium | reverse complement strand
ACGCTGCGTGGATGTGCGCGAGATCACTTTTAGATCAGCGATCTTGGATAAGCGTGTCAGGATCTCATCCTGAATGCCATCGGCAAAGTAGGCGTTGTCTGGATCGCCGCTTCGGTTTTCAAACGGCAGCACCGCGATGCTCTTCTCGGAAACTGGTAACTCAACCGTGGCAAGCGGTCGTCTATAACGAAAAAGGAGAAAACCGATCACGGCGATCACAGCCAGCAGACTCATCACGCCTAATGACAGCCATCGGAATGCGACCCGTTTTCTTCGTGCATCAGCAGCGACGCGCGCTGCCTTCAGCTTTTCCGGCACTGCCGGATTCCCAAGCTCCGCAGTGTACAGATTCACCACGGAGAGGCGAACGCCATGTTTTACTTCACACTCGCCAAGTTCGTGCAGGTGCGGCTGCCAGTGAGGGTATTCCTCTAGATCTTCAGCCACGTGCTTCGACAGCAAAATGTGTCCTGCATCGCCGCAGTCCATCACCCGCTGTGCGATATTGATGCCGGCGCCAGCCACGTTCGCTTTTCCGGTTGCGTCGATGACCCCACTTACCGGTCCGCTATGTATGCCCATTCGCAGCTGAAGTTCCGGATACTTCTTGAGAGCGCGGCTTATTTCCAACGCGCATTCAACCGGCGCTTCCGGGCTATGATAAAAAACCAGCGTGACGCCGTCGCCTGTGGGGATTGTGATCAAGCGCCCCGCCGTTTCCGCGGATTGGAATTCATCCGTACCTCGGACAATCTCGTTCAAGCGCTCGACTACTGCTCGTTGCTGATGGATTGGCAGCTTCGAGTAACCGACAATGTCCGTGAACAACACATGCGCGATCTCCAGCGCGATCTCTTTCTTGATCTCCGTGGACATATCAAGAATGCGCGTCGGAACGGAGCGCAACGGCCGTGGTAAAGGTTGGCAAAATCCATTCGGGCACGCCGTAGGCTGGCATGACCTTCGTGCTTATCTGGACGACGAGCCATGCAACAACTGCATAGCCGAGGGCGACGCGATAGATCTTCCGTTGTTTCAACTCACGGAAGAACGAGCTCATCTTTGCCCCCGTCGCCTATCGAGTATCGGCCATTTGAGACATTTCGTCGAGGATCGAATCACCCGACCGTTCGATTCATAAGATCAGGATTGGCTTGATTGCCGCGCATCTGACGCGCTAAGAGAGTCCTGTTATGGGGGACATCCGCTTCCAGAACAATCTTCCTGATCCGCTGCTGTCCGGAAGAGAATTGCCGACGTTCAAATTCGAGTTGGAGAAATCGAAAGGAAAAGTTCTCGGGAACAGTTTTGGCAAAGAAGTAACTGTCGAGCAACTGCCGATCTCGAAAGGAATCGCGGGCGTATCGATGCAACTGGAGCCCCGGGTTATGCGCGAGCTTCACTGGCACACAACGGCAGCGGAGTGGGCGTTCGTTTTGAGAGGTCGCGTGCGCGCGACCGTGATCAACGGAGCAGGCCAAACCGAAACGAACGACTTTGATCCGGGCGACATTTGGTATTTTCCACGTGGCCACGCTCACGTACTCGAATGCCTCGGGAATGAACCGACACATTTCATTCTGATTTTCGACAACGGTTATTTCTCCGAATTCGGCACGTTTAGCATTACCGATTGGATGGGCCACGCGCCCAAATCGCTGCTGGCGAAAAATTTTGGTTTGCCGGAATCAGCGTTTGACGGTTTTCCAAACGAGGAGGTTTATTTCGCCCGCGGCGCCATTCCGCCGGAACAAACACCAGAAAATCTTCAGGGTCCGCGCGTTTCGCCGCCGCAGACGCACAAATTTCGGATGCTTTCTGAAGCCCCGCACGGGGTGTTCAAAGGCGGTCGCGAATGGCGCGTCGATTCCACACAGTTTCCAATTTCGACAACGATTACTGGCGTGATTCTCGATCTCGAACCGAATGCTCTTCGCGAGTTGCACTGGCATCCCAATGCTGATGAATGGCAGTACGTCATCGAAGGTGAGATCAGCGTGACAATGTTTGGGGCGCACGGCCGCTTTCGCACGGAACTCCTGCACGCGGGAGACGTCGGTTACATCCCGCAGGGTTACGGCCATTCGATCGGAAACCTTGGCGGCAGTACGAGCCGAATCCTCATCGCATTTAACAGCGGGATCTATGAATCAATCGATCTTTCCGCCTGGATTGCCGGTAATCCTGTGGACGTCCTCGCGACAAATTTCAACAGACCGGAATCATTAATTCGCATGTTCCCGCGCAAAGACGTGTTCATTGCACCAAGTGAATGACTCAAGTACAAGACGCATGAAAACGAAAAGTATCAGACGGTACACATTCCTTTTAGCGGGTGTTCTGATCTCTGGTGACGCTGCGCCTTTGCTCGCGGCGAACATGCGTAGGTTTATCGAATCGGTTCGAAGGAAAGCACCCGTTGTCTATGTTGGCTCTGTCAAAGAAGTGCGGTTGTTGCAAAGAACAAGGTTCGACATCAAAGCAAAGGCAGTTGTGGACGTCAAAGTGGTCATGCGAACGCCCGGGAGCAATCCTCATCAGGCGACCATCGAGTATTCAAGTTATGACGAGAAAACGCCGATGCTGGAGGGCGGCCCTCAATATCAACTGAAATCGGGCGTGATGGTTTTAATTTTCGCCAACTCCTTCGATGCGCAGATTCCGCCTGGCTACCTGTTGCAGGGCAGTCAGCAAGAGTTGCTCCAACGGGTTGAAACTTTGCGCGAAAGCCTCAGCAAAATGTCTGCCGACCAACTCAAAGTGAACGAGATTACGGAGCAAGATCGCCGTGTTCAGATAAGCTTGTACGATAAGCTTTCCGTGTATCTCCGCGGAGCTAAATAATTCTTTCCCAACTGATGCCACAAGAGGAAACAAAACTTCGCGACGCAAGAATCGTGCGCGCCGAAACGCCGCTGAATCTGGAGATGCCGTTCTCGGCTATGGACAGCTTTCTTACGCCGACGAAATCGTTCTACGTTCGAACGCATTTTCCGATCCCGGCGATTGATCGCAATGCGTGGTGGTTGCACGTAGAAGGCGAAGTGGAAAAACCATTCGCCATCAATTATGAACAACTCATCACGATCGAGTCAGTGACGGCTCCGGTGACTTTAGAATGCGCAGGGAACAATCGGAATTTTCTTGAACCGAGTGTGAAAGGTGTGCAGTGGCGGCTCGGTGCAGTCGGCACGGCGGAGTGGACCGGCGTGCCACTCTCGACTTTGCTTGATCGATCGATCCTCAAGCCAAACGCGTGCGAAATAATTCTCGAAGGAGCCGATTGTGGCATCCTCGAGGACCCAAAGAGTCCGCCTGGCGAATTAAAGTTCGCGCGCAGCATTCCGCTGCAAAAAGCGCGTCGCGATGTGCTGCTGGCCTACAAAATGAATGGCGAAGACCTGCCGCCAGAGCACGGTTTTCCACTGCGGGCAATCGTGCCCGGGTGGTACGCGATGGCGTCAGTTAAGTGGCTCCAGCGCATCATCGTCACCGACCGGCCATTTACTGGATACTATCAAACGATTGATTACGCGTACTGGCAGAGGACTGACTATGGGCACTGGCAGAGAGGAGAGAACATCGCTGAATTGACGCCGCTGAGCGAACTGCAGATCAAAGCGGAGATCGCGCGTCCGGCGGAAGGAGAAATCGTGGCGGCGAATACCAGCGTCCATGTTCGCGGAGCCGCCTGGGCGTGCGACGCGGAAATCACGAAAGTCGAACTGAGCACGGACGGTGGCGCAACGTGGAATGAGGCAAGATTAGCTGGCGAATCGAAACCAAACGCGTGGCGATTTTGGGAATTTGATTGGCAAACCCCGGCGCAAGCGGGGAAACAAACTCTCGTCGCGCGAGCCACCGATTCACTGGGTCGAACGCAGCCAGCGCATCGCGATCCTGATCGCGGTACTTACATGATCAATCATCTGCTGCCGATCGAGGTTGAGGTGCGGTGATCTGCTGGGGAGCGCACGTCTCCGGCGTGCTGGTTGGAAAGCCTGGCCGTCGCTTCGCGTCCGTTGCAGCGGCGTCGCGCCGAAACGAACTTTCCTTTTCTCCTCCCAGCGAAAGGATGAGCCCACTTGAACAAAAGTTCGTGATCGCGAGGACGTGCTCGCCAGCACGCGAGGGCGCATGCGCTCCCCGGAAGCCGCGGCGCGATCTTGTTGAAGTTCGTTGCCGCTTCGCGTTAAGTCTCGGCGATGTCACTCGTTTTTAAAACCATCCAGACTGAAGGAATCGCTGAGCTTTCTTATCTCGTCGGCGACGATGACGAAGGCGTAGCAGCGGTCTTTGATCCAAGAGCTGATTGCGACGTTTACATTGAAGCGGCGCGGCACGCCCGGGTCATTATCACGCACATTTTCGAAACCCATATTCATGCTGATCTGGTGAGCGGCTCACGCGAACTGTGCGCGCGATTGGAAACGGCAAAGATTTATGCCAGCGGAGAGGGTGGCGCAGAGTACGGTTTTAACCCGGAAAGAATCAAAGATGGCGACCGATTTGAATTTGGCGAAGTGATCGTAACAGCGCGCCACACTCCAGGGCATACGCCGGAGCACATGTCATATTTGCTGTCTGAGGCAGACCATCCTGACGAGCCATGGGCGGTGCTCACGGGTGATTCGCTTTTTGTCTCTTCTGCCGGGCGCCCCGACTTGTTAGGCGACAAATTCACGAAGCAACTTGCGGAACAACAATTCCATACGCTGCACGATTTCTACCTGAACCTCCCGGATCACGTGATGATTTATCCCAATCACGGCGCCGGCTCGCCCTGCGGCGCAGATATCGGCGCGCGGTTGAGCAGCACGATCGGTTACGAAAGAAAGTTCAATAATTTTCTGCAGTTCAAAGACGCAAAAAGTTTCACCGATTTTGCAATTAAAACGGCACCACCTGTGCCCCGGTACTATCCGCTAATGAAGAAGTTGAATGCGGAAGGCCCTAAAGTGCTCGGAAGGCTTCCACACGTTCCCGGTCTTTCTCCCAAGGCGTTCAAAGACGCAATCGACAAGAAGGCTGGCGTTCTTGTTGATGTGCGTAACATGCTCGCCTTTGGCGGCGGTCACATTGCTGGCGCACTGAACATTGCCGGCACGCCGATTCTCTCTATTTGGGCGGGCTGGCTGCTCGATCCGGAAAAGCCAATTCTCCTTGTGCTGGAGGAGGATGACGACCTTGAAAAAATCCTCCGTTTATTTGTTCGAACCGGATACACAAAATTCGCCGGTTATTTGATCGGCGGAATGAAAGCGTGGCACGCGGCGGGGTTTCCGCTAGAACGAATTGGGCAGATGAGCGTGCACGAGCTCAATGAACGCAAACGGTCGTTGCAGGTTGTCGATGTGCGTTCGCCCGGTGAATGGAAAAAGGGGCATGTTCCCGGTGCCCATCACATTTTTGTCCCGGAGCTTGGCAACCGGATGGAAGAACTTGATCGTAAGAAACCCACCGCGGTTTATTGCGGCAGCGGTTATCGCGCAAGCATCGCCACAAGCATTTTGAAGCAGCAGGGCTTCAGTGAGCTTTGGAATGTTCCCGGTAGCTGGGAAGCGTGGAAAAAAGCGAAGCTGCCAGTCGAGGAAGCGAACGGCGAATGAGAGTGCTAGCAGGATCTCAAGGAGTGACGGCTTCCCAGCCGTCATGTTTCTACGGCTGCCCAAGCCGTCGTTCCTTGTTTTTGAGCAGATGAACGGCTCGACAACGACAGCTCTTCCTCGCCGTTCCTTCGGCGAAACGATGCGGGCCGATTTATGGTGGATTCAGCCGCTGCTCGTGTTTATCGGATTGTCGACTTTCATCGTTTATTCCACATGGGCGGCCTTTCAGGGAAAAGATTATTTCTTCGGCAATTACGTTTCGCCGTTTTATTCGCCGGAACTATTTGGCGATTCGCCCCATAGTTGGTTTGGACCGCAACCGGGCTGGTGGCCGCAGTGGCTTCTATTTTCGCCGGCGCTTTTTATTCTTTGGGCACCGGGTGGTTTCCGGCTCACCTGTTATTATTATCGCGGCGCTTACTACAAAGCGTTCTGGGCCGATCCGCCAGCATGCACAGTAGGCGAGCCGCGCAGGAGCTACTGGGGCGAGCGTTCATTCCCGCTCATCATGCAAAATGTGCATCGCTATTTTCTCTACCTGGCGCTCCTGTTCATCTTGATTCTGGCGTATGATGTTTGGAAAGCGCTCTGGTTTGTCGATCCAGTGACCGGCAAAAGTTCATTCGGCATCGGCGTCGGCACGATCGTGCTCGCCATCAACGTGTACTTGCTCAGCGGCTATACATTTGGATGCCATTCCTTGCGGCATCTGATCGGAGGATTTCGCGATCAACTCGCAAAATCGCCAAACTGTTATCGCGCTTACGCCTGCGTGAGTTGTCTGAATCGCCGGCACACGCTTTGGGCGTGGCTGAGTCTGTTCTGGGTCGGCTTTACCGATCTTTACGTTCGACTCTGTGCAATGGGCGTTTGGCATGATGTGCGGCTTATTTAGCCGCAAGTGATTGGTTAAAAATGTTACAAAGTTAAAACGTTCCGGCCCTTGTAACCTTGTAACTCTTTTAACCTTTTTAACTCTGCGGTTATGCCCAACTACGACACTTTCGAGCACGACGTTTTAATCATCGGTTCCGGTGGCGCCGGACTACGTGCAGCGATTGAGGCATCAGCGGCTGGCGTGTCTGTCGGGATGGTTTGCAAATGTCTTCTCGGCAAAGCGCACACGGTGATGGCGGAAGGCGGCATCGCAGCGGCGCTGGCCAATGTGGATGATCGCGACAACTGGAAGGTGCATTTCGCGGATACGATGCGCGGTGGTCAATACGTGAACAATTGGCGAATGGCCGAGTTGCACGCGAAAGAAGCGCCAGCTCGTGTGCGTGAGCTCGAGGCGTGGGGCGCAGTATTCGATCGCACGAAGGATGGTCGCATTCTGCAAAGGAACTTCGGCGGCCACAAGTATCCACGCCTTGCGCACGTGGGCGATCGTACCGGCCTCGAGATGATCCGGACGCTGCAGGATCATGGCATCCATCAGGGAATCGAGGTGCACATGGAGGTTTGTATCATCGCGTTACTGAAAGATGGCCCGCGAGTGGTTGGAGCATTCGGCTATGATCGCGAGCGCGGGCACTTCAAGATTTTTCGCGCCAAGGCAGTCGTGCTCGCGACGGGCGGGATAGGCAAGGCTTACAAGATCACCAGTAACAGTTGGGATTGCACCGGCGACGGACACTCGCTGGCATATCATGCCGGCGCATCGTTGATCGACATGGAATATGTGCAGTTCCATCCCACAGGAATGGTCTGGCCACCCAGCGTGGCCGGAATGCTTGTGACCGAGGGCGTCCGCGGCGAAGGCGGAATTTTAACGAACGCCGACGGCAAACGTTTCATGTTCGATTTCATCCCCGACAACTACAAAGCGCAGACGGCCGACAACGAGGAAGAGGGCTGGCGTTATACGCAGGGCGACAAGAACGCCCGGCGCCCACCGGAGTTATTGACTCGCGATCATGTTGCGCGCTGCATTGTGCGCGAGATCAAAGAAGGACGGGGGACACCTCATGGTGGCGTGTATCTCGACATCTCGTGGATCAAGAGAAAACTCTCAAACGCCGAAGAGCACATCAAACGCAAGTTGCCGAGTATGCATCACCAGTTCAAAGCGTTGGGTGACGTGGACATCACGAAGGAGCCGATGGAAGTGGGGCCAACGACGCACTACATCATGGGTGGCGTGCATGTGGACGCAGATACCCAGATGTCGGATGTGCCGGGCTTATTCGCCGCGGGCGAATGCGCAGCCGGGATCAATGGCGCCAATCGGCTCGGCGGCAATTCACTTTCTGACCTTTTAGTCTTCGGCAAACGAGCGGGCGAATTTGCCGCCAAATTTGCGAAGGAAAATTCACATGGCACAATCGACAACGATCAAGCGGACGTGTACGCGCGCGAAGCACTGAAGCCGTTCGAGAACAGTCGCGGCGAAAATCCGTACTCCGTGCAGCGCGATTTGCAGGAAGTGATGCAGCACGACGTCGGCATCGTGCGTGACGAGAATGAAATGCGCTCGGCGCTCGATCACTTGAAAACTTTTTGGGAACGGGCCGCGCATGTCGGCATCACAGGCAACCGCGATTTCAATCCCGGCTGGCACACAGCGCTCGATCTAAAAAATCTGCTCACAGTTGCCGAGGCGATCACACGCGCAGCGTTGGAGCGACAGGAAAGTCGGGGCGCCCAATTTCGCGAGGATTATCCAGAGAAAGATGAGCGCTTCGCGAAGGTAAACACTGTAATTCGCAAGGCCGAGGATGGCAGCATGGACGTGCGATTGGAACCGTTGCCGGAATTGCCCGACTATTTGAAGCAAGTGATTGAGGAAAATCGTTAATACAGTGAATCGAGAATCGTTACATCGTGAATCGGCGCAGGAACAGCGTCGAAAAACTTCTACCTTTGAGGACTTGGAAGTGCACCAAACAGCTCGGAAGTTTCGAAGAGCGATGTACCGAATCGCCAGGGAATTGCCGGAGATCGAAAAATTTGGGTTAGCGAGCCAAATTCGGCGAGCCGCTGTTTCACTCACTAACAACATCGCGGAGGGACATGGTCGTTATCATTACCTTGATCAAATCAAATTTACGCTTCACTCTCGCGGCTCTCTCGAAGAGCTAATCGATGACCTGAATGTCTGTGAAGCCGAGCAATACCTCCCGGCTGAACAGATCACTTCTCTGAAAGAGGACGGTTGGCGGGTTCGTCAGTTAATTGACGGTTACGTACGCTATTTGCGGCAACAGAGCGCGGGTAGCGGCAAATTGGTTCGGGAAGACTCGCCGCTATACGACGAAGACTTCGACGATTCACGATTCTCAATTTAACGGTTCACAGTGAAAATGGCTGTTTTCAAAATCTGGCGCGGCAACGCGAGCGGCGGCGAGTTTCGCGACTACACCACGGGTGTTTCCGAGGGAATGGTCGTGCTCGATGCGGTCAATCACATTCAGGCGACGCAAGCGAACGATCTCGCTTACCGCTGGAACTGCAAAGCCGGCAAATGCGGGTCGTGCTCGGCAGAAGTGAACGGTATGCCAAAGTTAATGTGCATGACCCGCCTAAGCGACTTGCCACTCGAAAAACCGGTGACAGTTCAGCCGATGAAAGCCTTCCCGTTAATAAAGGACTTACTGACCGACGTATCCTGGAACTTTCGAGTAAAGAAAAAAATCAAGCCATTCAAGCCGCGACCGCCTGATGCGCGGGACGGCACCTGGCGTATGCGGCAGGAGGACATCGATCGTGTGCAGGAATTCCGGAAATGCATCGAATGTTTTCTGTGCCAGGATGTTTGCCACGTTTTGCGCGATCACGGGATGCACGAAAAATTCATCGGACCGCGGTTTTTAATTCATGTTGCCGCTCTGGAGATGCACCCGCTCGATACCGAGAATCGCATTGAGGAACTGCGGAATGCTTACGGGATCGGTTACTGCAACATCACCAAATGTTGCACGAAGGTTTGCCCTGAAAGCATTCAAATAACGGACAATGGAATCATTCCGTTAAAAGAACGCGTCGTGGATAAATTTTATGATCCGCTTGGATGGTTGTGGCAATTGTTGAAGAAGAAGAGTGATCGCAAAAACGTTGAAGCGTTCAAGCCTTAAAGCCTTGCTGTCATGTTGAGCGAAGCGAAACATCTCGGACTATCGGCTCGCGGACCCTGAGCGCCGCAGAAAATAATCTGAGGTTCTTCGCTCCGCTCAGAATGAC
>JBKPBJ010000079.1:0-2372 GCA_046726875.1 Verrucomicrobiota bacterium | reverse complement strand
GCCAGACGGGGTTTCAGAGTTTCACCGTTATTCGTCGGCGGATGCTCTTTCGCAGCGGCATGAATCGGATCACGTCACCTTGGTTGCGGAGTGCTCGGGCGAGTTGGTCGGTATGCTACATCTGCGCAAGCCTCGTCACGTCGCGATGCTTTTTGTGCGGTCTTCGTTCCAGCACAGGGGCATCGGCCGGAAATTGCTCGCTGTAGCCGCCGCGCTCGTTAATGACCCAGGCTGCGAGTTCACCGTTAATTCGTCGCCGAATGCCGTTCCCGCGTACGAACATTTGGGTTTTCATGCCATCGGCGACGAGCAGTGTGTCCACGGCATCCGTTTCATCCCCATGCGAAAGCAGAGGCGGAGTAGTCGAAGAGTTATCAGACACGATGCCTGATTGCGCTGCAGTGAAACGACGCGGCGGCGGACAACAAGATAGCCGGTGTTTACACAGACGCGGGCGAACCGGTGGCGGTTGCGGATCGCATGGTGCTTCCGGCGAGCGCGAGGATGACATCGGTCCTGGCTATCGATCCAACCAGGTGCCGATGTGCGACACGACGGGCAGGCGTTCTCTGTCATGATGGCTGAAACTCTCCATCGCTTCGATGAGCGAAGCGTTCGCGCGAACGAGCGGGAATGAATCGCGCAAAAGATGCTTCCATTTGTAGCGTCCACCACTATCCACTCCGCCTGTGACCGCAGTCGTCAAGGGATGATCGTTCGCGCGCGTCGCCGAGAGCGTCGGCAACGTTCCGACAGTTCGGCTTCGGCCGCTCAGTCAGACGGGCTCGAAGCCGGCAAACATTTCCTCAGCTTCGGCCAAGGTTATTCCGGCGAGTCGTACCACGCCTGGAACGCCGTCATTGATGGGAATTCAAGAATAACGGTACGCGGGTGCTCAATCGGTCCTCTACCACTGCCGGTTCTTCATCGAAGGCGACAACTCGCCCCAGATAAGACTCGAATCGTGGGAATAACCTTTGCCACATACTGATCGAGCATTTCGCGATTCTCGATTTTGCCTTGCGCGATGACATAAACGGACATTCGATTATTCTCCATGCGCGTTTGTGTTATAACTGGCCGCCCGAGGGCGGGAGCAAGTTGAACTAGCGCCACCGGAAACGAGCTCGGCTTCGGTTAGAACTGTTTTCATCATCTCAAAACGTGAACGCGCGGCGAGTGGCGGTTACCTCCGATACGGTTGATGGCGACCAACATAAAAGATAGAAAGCCTAGCAGGCCAATGTCCGGTCATCGCACAGGCAGGTTCCGATCTGCCGGTTCGTTCAATTTCTTTCGGGCCACCCCGATCCTGCGTTTAATCGAGCGCAAAATTCTTCGCGCAAAGTAGAAGAATGCGCCGATGACGATTAGAAAGATGATCAGGGCGACCAGGGGATTGAAATGCACGAGAGTCAGTCCGCCTAGCACCGCAGCGTCTTCGCCAAGACTTAGCCCGATATTTGAAAGCGGTTCCGGCGATGTATTGCTGGCGAGCCGCGTCGCTGCTTTCGCCGTGTGCGCGATGAGGCTCGTGCCTCCCGCAAGCAAGGCAACAATGATGGTAAACGCAGGACTGGGATGGCCGAGCACTTGAATCGCAAGCAGAGCGCCGCCGATCGGGCGAATCACGGTGTGCACTGCGTCCCAGATTGAATCAACCCATGGAATTTTATCCGCGAAGAATTCAAGCAAATAGAGAACACCAGCGATGCTGATGATCCACGGGTTGCCGAGGACTTCGAGCGACCGATACTGCGGCGCGAGAGTGATCCAGTGAAAATGAATTGCAAGCCCAGTGGCAAAAACAGTGAGGTAAAGATTAACGCCGGCGAGCGCAGCGAGACCGAGCGCGACGCTAAGGAGATCTAATCTTTCCACAGGAGGAATATCCGTAGGAACTACTCAATGTCACGGCGGAGCTTGGTCACGGTATGAATGACGAAGCACGGATGACGAATGACGAAAGAATGCCGAAGCCCTAATGAGGAAGCACGAGCCGACACGCCGTATCTTTTTTGTCATTTGTCATTAGTCATTCTTTCGAGCTTCGACATTCGACATTTGTCATTTGCCTCATTCGTCATTCGTCATTCATACTGGCGCCATGCTCGACATCCGTTTGATTCGCGAGAAGCCGGATTTCGTTCGTGAGCGCCTGGCGACGCGCGGCGGCGGAGATGCGACAAAGATCGGCGATGTATTGCGAATCGATGCCGAGCGGCGCAACAGCGAAACTGAATTGCAACAGCTACAGTCGGAGCGCAACCGTCTGAGCAAGGAGATCGGCGCGCGACGTTCGCGTAAGGAACCAAGCGAAGAACTCGAAGCCGAAGTGCGAAAGATCGGGGAGCAAATCGCCGGTTCAACGC
>JBKPBJ010000078.1:0-2905 GCA_046726875.1 Verrucomicrobiota bacterium | reverse complement strand
TGCCCACATCGTGGAGCATCGCTGGTTCGGGCGACTTTAACGGGGACGGCAAAGCGGACATTCTTTGGCAAAATACCGTTACTGGCGACCGCATTATCTGGCTCATGAATGGCACCACGCCTACATCCCTTGTCGATTTGGGGGTCGTGCCCACATCATGGAGCATCGCTGGTTCGGGCGACTTCAACGGGGACAGCAAAGCGGACATTCTTTGGCAAAATACCTTTACTGGGGACCGTGTTATCTGGCTCATGAATGGCACCACCCCCACATCCGCTGTCGATTTGGGAGTCGTGCCCATATCATGGAGCATCAGAAATTATTAAATATGGAAGTGCCACGGGTTAGCGCTCCATATTTTTCGATTGTACATCGCGCTCAGTCCGGAGGCTTCGAACATGAACAACCATGTCTTTGTCAGCGGCGCTTACGGTCCGACGCTTCCCTGGCTTCGCGGCCGAGACAGTCTGGGTTTGTGCGGATGAAGCAAATGGCAGCAGTGACCGCGACGGTCAACGAGCAGGCCACGTCGAAGCGTTTCAAAGTATGTTGTGTCGTGCTCGGTGATGTCCACGCTCGGCGGGCGCTTCGCATGGCCGCTGTCGGCCGCCAAGAAATGACAAGCCTTTAGCAATTCGCGCCGAGCCGTGCACCTCTGGTCGTCGCAATGTCGTCGCATGAAAGGCTTACTCGAAAGCCCAACAACTGCCAGACAGTCCAAGCAGACGACCATCATGATTCAATTTCCTCGCGCAACGTGCGCAACACGATCTCGCGAACTTGCGCACTGCGCGTTCGCTCTGCACGCTCTTTCGCCACTTCCCGGTTGAACGCTTTGCGGTCGATCACGCCCTCGATTGCCTCCCTAAGCAGTCGTTGCAGTTCATTCGGCGAACGTGCGAGCACTGCTTCGATTTCATAAACGTGATCGGTTCGATACTTCGCAACGTAATGCTGGCGCATGGCGTCAGCGCGTGCCGATCCATGTTTGGCGCGTTGGTAGCTTTCCCGCAAACCTAATGCGCGGACTTGATCGAAGGTCAGCGCAGCTTTCACCAGTTGCGCGTTTCAATGCCATGATCGTCGCGCAATCGTTGGCCGATTGAATGCGTGATTGCGTCCCCGTCTGGATTAAGGTCACTCATGGCAATGATGATAAGACCCTTCTTTCCGCTCGCCCTGTTAACGCTCAGCGATGTTGTGAAGCGGCGTCGTTGAACATTGACCGCGACCAGACGTGAGCGGAACGCAAAACTCCGAAGCAATCGGGCGCACGACGTTCGCCAGCGTGTTTTTCTCATAAACCATCACCCAATCTTTGAATCTCGGCAGCACGCGAGCGAAATGTTCATCCTCCATGATTTTGCCAACGGCTTTTCTGAACGGCACGATTTCAGGTAACCCTCTGAATTTCGCACGCCGCTGCGCTGCTCTGCGAAACGAAGCATCTTTTGCGCTGCGCTCTCTCCCGAATCGCGCTGGTCGCTGAGTGGGGATCTAGAGGCTGACCGCCAACAGTTGATAAGATTTCAAGGGTGAGGGGGACCACAATGTCACTGCAGGCTCACACCCAAAAACAAGGCGGCGAGATGCGCGCGGATGAAAAGCTGACTGCGTTTCTAGAATTGGGATGAGAGGTTGCTGCAGCGACTAGTTAGGTCTTTTTTGACCTTTGACGCTTCTCCAAGTCGGCAAGAAAATTCAATAGCTGATCAGCTAGCTCTCGCCGGGTGACGTACATGTCCTGCGCGATGTGCCATGCCACTCCAAAATCGCGACTAATTATCGGGTACGCGAGGGTGCTGTCTGTCGGAAATCGACGGGTTGTCTCCAGTTTTATGAGTGGAATCCGCAGCCGCTCCATCCTGCGCTTCAACTCAGTAACGCGGCTACCGAACTCATCCGGCAGAGTTGTCGCACCTGTGCGCCAACGCTGATCCAGTGTGCGGACAAACTCATACGCGGCAAGGACCCAGAAATAGGACAATGTGACTCGGTCGGTGAGAAGGGTTCTCTCGCGCGCGGACGATGACTGCTCTTGATTGAGAGCGGCGAAACGGGCGTCTTCGTGGATGAGATGGCAATCGAAGCGACCAAGTCCCTGAACGAGAGGGATCATGAACGGCTCGACCGCACTCGTTGCGGAGGATGCGTCAATCCAGCGTTGATAGCGATCATCGGGCATAGTGGAATAAGATTCTAAATGAGGAACCCCATTCCGGCTACGCAAGTTGTCCGCGCAATTAAAAGCATCGTCTTTACTTCGGCTTTCCACTCGCACGCGCGCGTAGGACATCATTACGAAACTAATCCGCCCCGTTTCGCCCCATGCGGCGGCGGACTTACCGCGTGCGCGAATCGGCGCAAGCGGTAAGCAAGCCAAGAGAAGTCCGACGAGAATTGGGGCAGTTGCATTCTTGAGCCGACTCAATGGGAGTTATCGTTTTCCTTTCGTCTCCGCTCGAGGGGGAAGCCTGGGCAGCGCTGACGCCTGACGAGTGGGCCATGATCCTGGAGCAACGCCTACGGGAACAGCCACTGCAACGGCGACCGGAGGATGGAGTTGAAGAAATTAGTAGGAAGTTCGAAGTAGAAGCTCGAAAGCAGAAAACGAAGCGCCCGCGACAAGTTCAGATCCAAACCTAAACCCCTGTTTGGGGCACCGTGAAATGATCGTTTGTGCTTCGCCCGATCCGGGCGATAGTGCGCCCTTATTGGATTACGCTGTTTAACTTCACTGCACGGTAGATCGTCAGGTGAGCGCCGCTCATTGGTGGTTTGAAACCCGATTCCCGGGAACGGCTCTGTAGCTCGGTAGTTTTTCCAAATTCAAAACACAATGAAAATGTACGTAGGTAATCTCTCATTTGAGACCACCGAGAACGATCTTCAGGATCTGTTCGAA
>JBKPBJ010000077.1:0-4774 GCA_046726875.1 Verrucomicrobiota bacterium | reverse complement strand
CGGCGGCGTCCCCCAGATCACGCGATCGCTCTTTGGATCGTGCGTTGCGAATGCAGCGATGCCGAAGTCGCCAATCTTCGCCGCCTGTTCATCGACAAACAAGATGTTGGCCGGCTTCACGTCTCGATGAATTAAACCCTTCCGGTGAGCTGCGCGAAGTCCTCTGGCAATCTGGATGCCAAGGTCGAGCACCTGGTGTTCTGGCAACCGGCCTTGCGACTCGATGAGGTCATCGAGACTTCCGTGATCGATCAGTTCCATCACCACATAAAACTGGCCGTGGTCCATTCCCAACGAGAATATCTGGACGACGTTGGGATGGTTCACAGAGGCAGCAATGCGCGCCTCTCGTTGCAATTGAGCATCATGATCCGCTTCGCTACTGAGATGCTTCCGTAACAATTTGAGCGCAACGAACCGCTCAAGCTGCGTGTCGCGCGCCTTATACACTGTGCCCATTCCACCGGCACCAAGCGTTTCCACAGGCACAAAATGATCGAAGGTTCGTTGCAGCAGATTTTTTTGACCGCAGTTCCGGCAGACCACCCGCACCAAAGGTTCATAACCGCCGGCATCGAGCACGGCACCGCATATCCAACACGTTGCCGTCATGAACAGCTTCCTCTAATCGACATGGAAATCGACTGTAACATTGACGAATTTGGGGGCAAAAGGATGGCCGTGGCGGCGTTGAAAGCGACAAGCGAGACAGCAACAACGTTCAAATTAGTCGTGCCAAAGGAGCATGCCCGCATGCGCCTCGATCTTTTTTTGGTCAAGTCACTTCCGGAATTCTCGCGCTCTCGCATTCAGCAATTAATCCGCGCCGGCTTTATTCGTGCCGGTGGCGCAAAGACGCGACCACACCAGCTTGTGCGAAGCGGAGATGAAATCGAAGTCACAGAACCACCACCGGAAAAGATCGAAACGAAGCCGGAACCGATTCCGCTGGAGATTCTCTACGAAGACGAGGATCTGATCGTCATCAATAAAGCAGCCGGCATGACAGTTCATCCGGGCGCGGGTCAGCGTGAACATACTCTAGTAAACGCGCTACTGCACCATTGCTCCACGTTGTCGGGGATCGGCGGAAGAGAACGGCCTGGCATCATTCACCGTCTCGACAAGGAAACGAGCGGCTGCCTCGTCGCGGCAAAGAATGATGTGGCGCATCGAGAATTATCAAAGCAATTCACCGCGCGCACCGTGGAAAAGATTTATCTGGCACTTGTCGCTGGAAGATTGCGGAAACATGCAGGAGTGATTGAAGAAAGGATCGGACGACATCCGATGCATCGTCAAAGAATGAGCGTGAATTCACCCCGCGGCCGCGCCGCCAAAACTGAATATCGCGTTTTGCGTTCGAGCGAGCAGGCGAGTCTGATCGAATGCAGGTTGCACAGCGGCCGCACACATCAAATTCGAGTGCATCTGCATCACATTGGTAATCCCGTGTTGGGTGACAAAATCTACGCGCCGAGGCTCGCTAAAGATTTTCTACGCCAGATGCTCCACGCATGGAAGCTCGCTTTCCGTCATCCCCGCACCGGCGAATGGAAGAGTTTTGAAGCGCCATTGCCTGCCGATTTCAAAGACGCGATCGCAGTGATGGGACTGTGACATGCTCTTCGGAGGTCAAACGCGAACCGTGTGATGTGCTTCTGGTTCAGTTTTAGATTTTGACCTTGGTCATGGCGAATCTTCAGGATGCGGATCTCTGGCAGACGAGATCGGATCGCGTCGCAACAGTCAAGCTCATGCGGCAGAGCACTTGAGTCGAACGCAGTCAAAACGTCTACAGCGGCCGTCAGGATCGCCGATGATCAATTTCCAATCGCCGGCTGGCTGGCGGCGAAGCACCTCGATTGCCTTGTGATGAGTTGCGATTGTCCTTCCCGATTCGTCGATCATTGTTCCTTCGAAATCGATATATAGCTGCGCGATATCGTCGACCGCCGCCGCCTTGACGACGCGGCTGTGGAAGCGCGTTTTCGCGTCGATCATGTTGGCCAATGCGTCGCGAATCTTTCGATGGCTCGCCAATATTTCGCCCGATCGACTAACGAACCGAGCCTCTGACTCATAAAGCGCCATCACCGCATCGAGATTACCAGCGTTCAAGTATCGCTCGAAAACACGCGGCCAGTCCTCCGGCTTATTGCACATGGTGGATGCTGTTCTCCAACTGAACGATCGCCATAGTCCAACCCCGCTAATCAAAAACCAGAACGCCTCGACAACAAACGCCGACAAATTAAAATCAAAAATAAGCGAGACAATTATCAGCAACGCTCCCGTTGCGTTCAGCAGTCAATAGCTCAGCGAGAAGCTCGCCAATTTATCCAGTTGCAAGAGCAAATACGCAATTATGATCAGCAGAACGCCGATAAATCCGACAATATCGAACCAGCTGAGGTTCGAGATCATTAGGGCGAAATTGTTTATATCGATCGTGTCTAACTTCGTGTAGCCACCGAGGCTATCGCCGCTCACCGTTGTGGATTGCTTTTCACAGAGACGGCCCACAGGACCGTCGCTACAAAGGCCACTGCGTTTACACGCCGTCGGGTCTATTTTCCGGCGGCTGCGAGCTTAATCCCTGCGCAGAATTTTGATCCGTCGAGTTTGTCGTACTCGTCTCAGCAGCTCTCTTAGCGGCCCACCTCGCTTTCATCGCAGCCGCGAGTTGAGCACGACGCTCCGGGGAAAGATTTAGCTTTCTCTTCGTTTTCTTAACTCTACCCGGCTTGACCGCTTCGGTTGTTTGCGTGGGAGGCTTCTTTCCGATTGACGCGGTAGCGCGGGCAGCCGATTTCCTGGCGGCCTTCAACGCCTTTGTTGACTCAGCCTGCTGCAGTTTGCGTTTTAACCTGGCCAATTTCTCTGGGCCCTCTCGCAAACGTTTTTCGAGTTCCTGGATCTTTTTCTTCAACTTCTTCAGCTTCATATTTGTCCTCCTCCTCGTGCCGAACGACGTATGTAATGATTGAGGTTTCGAGTTAATGACAAAATCCTGCTGGTGTCACGTTCTCTTTGCCAGTTTGATGCAGCCAAGCGGTGGAGATCATTGTGAGTCAAACCGGGCGACTCCGACCTCTGTCGCCTGGGCTACTTAACGCCTGTAGTCTCGCGTGAGGGCAGCTCAACTCCTAACTTTGCTTCGCAAATCGCAGAGTCGCGCTTGCGCGGAGTAAATTACTTCCTGCGACACCCTGCGTAGGCTGCTCGTCAGGCCGAGCTTCGATAGAACCCAGATCAACCATTTCGTTGGGTCCCACTGCCACGGCTTCACGCCGTTACGATAGTCGTGCTGAAATTCGTGGTGATAATTGTGATAGCCCTCTCCAAACGTAAAGAGCGCCATGAGAAACGAGTCGCGCGCGCTGCATTTTGTTGAGTAAGGCTGCCGGCCGATCGTGTGGCAGGCGGAGTTAATCAGGAACGTGCCATCTTGAAGCACGACAACTTTGGCTACGCCGCCAATTAGAAAACCACCGAGTGCGCCAACCCAACCGTCCCACACGAACCCGGCGAGTGTTGGCAGAACAAAGCTGACCACGACGGCGATGAGATGAATATGTCGATGTTGCCACATCACCAGCGGATCTTTCTTTAGGTCCGCGACGTTATCGAATGGTGGTTGTGGCCAAAGTTTGAACAACAGCCAGCCGATATGAGCGTGGAAAAAACCTTTGCTGATGTCGTACGGGTCTTCGTCATGATCGACATGCTTATGATGCCGGCGATGGTCGCTTACCCACATTAGGACAGAATTCTCGAACGCAGCGGCGCCGAAGATTACCGTGAACAGGCGCACCGGCAGTTTAGCCCGAAACGTCATGTGCGAGAACAAACGGTGATAACCCAGCGTGATGCTGAAGCCGGTCGCGAAAAGTAACACTCCAAAAAGTACGACGTGGAACCAATCAATGCCAAAATACCAAAGGTAAAGCGGCACTGCGGTGAGTGTGAGAACAAACGTGCCGATCAGGAAGAAGCTTGTCGTCCAATTGATGCGATCGGTCGGAATGCGAAAAATCACCGGACTAGATTTTCGGGAAGGCCGCTAGCAACGTCGCTATCCACTGGAAATTGCCCGCCCAAGAATCACGTCCCGCTTCGACCAGGCATGAACTTTGCCGCAGTGCGCACAAGTGAACTTTTGCGCTTTCAGTTTGGCTGTCTGCCAGCGTTTTTCTTCGATTGTCCGTCCCGTGTCGGTCAGCTTCGACGTAGAAGGGCAGCGTACGAGCAAGCTCTTGATATTGGGACCGGGCTTTTTCGGCCGGGCGCGCGGCGGATCAAACAGGAATCTGGTCGGCATGTCAGAGTCGATAAACGATACGACCTTTCGCGGTGTCGTAAGGCGACATCTCCATTCTCACTCGATCACCGATTGTAAGCCGAATGAACCGCTTGCGCATCTTCCCGGAAATGTGTGCGAGAACCAGACGCTCATTCGCAAGCGCGACGCGAAACATGGTTCCGGGCAGCACCATCATGATGGTGCCTTCCAGTTCGATGGCTTTTTCAGAATTCATGATTGTTCGTTGTTGATGGCTGACTGCTGATTGCGACCGGATCACCGCAGGCTTTTGACTTGCGACTGACTTCCAACTGCTATCAGCTATCAACTCTCAACTATGAACTTCTTTCGTACTACCAGCGCTTGCCCGCGAACGAGCGTTTCCCGCCGTGAGGACGCGGACGCTCTTCGCGCGGACGCGCCTCGTTAACAGTTAACGGGCGGCCGTTAAGTTCGCGGCCGTTGAGC
>JBKPBJ010000076.1:0-9538 GCA_046726875.1 Verrucomicrobiota bacterium | reverse complement strand
GGAATTCCGCTTTGTCCGGCGTGAAACTCCAGGTGTTACGACGCTCCGGAGATCTCACCGGTTGATGGGTATTGCTCCAAATCATTTCGCTGTCCAAATCCCGGAAATAACAAAACAGGCCCGACGCGTCGCAGGTGGTATCGCCGCGCCAGCGCGTCACGTCCAGATCCATCCAGCGCAGGTAGCCGCCGCCAGAATTCGTTACTGTAACGGAGCAGGTTCCGTTGGAGAGAACTTGAATGCGCGACGAAGAAATGTCCGGTATTTGCGCTACCGCGGCGGCGCCGGCCGTCGGGATCGTCTGGCGGACGGGTCGCTCTTCATGCACTTCATCGGTAGTCGGCAAAATTTGTTCCGGGATATGCTCGTGCAAGAGCGGCTCGGTGGCGCGAATGCGCGGATCGGAATGAAACCGGCGTCGCATCGCGTTGTCGTGTAAAGCGTTGTCGTAGGCGAGGAGCGACATTCCCTGGTGATGAACCATGTAACAGTGGATGATGATTCCCGCCGCGCCGCCCGGTTCTGTGCGTCGCGAATAATCGATCGCTTCGTAGTAGCCGTAGTCGCCGAGCAGCGCCGAGTGATCCAGATTGGCAATCCGCCGCAGATTTTTTATCGCGGCAGCTGGTTCTACGCCGAGAGCGAGCGCAGCGGCATAGGGTGCTACCACCAAGCCGTCATCCTGACCACGCTTCAACGCCAGAGCCGGCACGCCAAAGGCTCGGTATTGATAAACATTATGTCGGTCGAGCGCGCTAAAGGCGGATTCCGACATACCCCACGGCACACGGTTTTGCCGTGCATAGGCAATCTGACAGCGCACGGCGTCGTAACAGGCACGATCAAGCAGCGAGTTCTCATGCGTCTGGGTGAATAAGAGCGGCATCAAATATTCGAACATCGTCCCGCTCCAGGAAAGAAGTGGCAGTCGCCCGTAAGCAGATCCAAAGGGCCGACTCAAAGCCCACCAATGTTCTACCGGTACTTCCCCGCGGGCGATGGCCAGGAAGCTTGTTAAGCGCGCCTCGCTGGCGAGCAAATCATAAAACGAGGTGTCAAGACGGCGCTCAGCTACCTGGTAGCCAATGGCAAAAATCCGCCGTTCCTCATCGTAAAGAAATCGCAACCCCATGCCGCCTTCCAGTTTTTGGCTCTGGGCGATCAATTCATCCAGTTGTGTCAGCTGCTCCGAGGCGTTCTGGCGCGAATGTTCCACCTCGGTGACGAGAAGATCGAGCCACTCGCGCACTTCCTGAGAAATTTCCTGGTCCTCGCGTCTCTGATAAAAAGGAAGCAGCGGTACCAACCCAGGGATGCCTTCGACGGCAATGTTGCGAAGCGAAAAGGTAGCCGCGAGCGCTTCCCGCCGGGATTCGTGCGTCGCTTCGCCTAACGACATCAATTGCGCCGGCGGCGACATCACAATTTCCACCGGCCGAAGATATTTGTCGATGACGCCATTCCACGCCGCGACCTGCTTCGAAATTTGTTGCGCCCAATAAATGCGCGGATCGGCTTCGCCGCCGCCGTAATGGAGCAGAAGATCTTGCGCGAGTTGTCGAGCTGCCCTTATTCGTAGAATGATTTCTTCCAAATTCGCCGGCTGGTCCCTGGTAAGGCCCTCCAAGCGAAGAAACGCCAAAGGGCGTTCCGCTTCTTTCTGGTTGGGTGCGATTTGACGAAGCACGCTTAGAGTGTCCGCTATGCCTTGCAATGCAGACTCATCCAGAAGCGGACGCGCGGCCAGCTCATCGCAGCTGGTTTGGAATGTCCACAGGTTGGCAAGCAAATTCCCGCTGTCTACGGCGGAAACGTAGCGTGGACGCAAGGGCTCCAGCGTGCTCAGGTCGTACCAATTAAAAAGATGGCCTTCGAAACGCTCGAGCCGACCCACGCTTTCGAGCGTGCGGAGGTTGCGCTCTACCAGATCGTCGATGGTAATGTAACCGAAATCATTCGCCGCCACGGTCGCCAGCATGGACAGCCCGATGTTGGTTGGTGAAGTGCGCATGAAAATTTGCCGCGTTGGCGTTTCCTGGACATTGTCCGGCGGCAACCAAGAGGTCTGTGGTCCGACAAAATCATCGAAGTATCTCCAAGTACGTCGCGCAGCCGCACGCAGGAATCGGCGATCATCCGCGGTTAGTGTTCCGCCCCTCCAGCTCTTGGCCGGCCGATTGATCACCATCACCGCCACTGGAAAGAGAGCCCACAAAAGGAGGAAGGACGCCATGGCCAACATCGCCGCCACTCCCTGCGGCAGCGCCTCGACGAAAAGGAGCACGGAGGCAGCGGGGATCCAAAGCCGGCTGAGAATAAATTGCCGCTGTCGACTTCTCGCACGCCTGTGAGCGTCTGCCGCCGTCTCCCATTCCAGCAGCAGCCGATGCGACGTCAGCCGTCGGTAGGCGACGCGAACCATGGCATCGAGCGCCATGCCTGCGTAATCCGGCAAAAAAATAACCGCGAACATCGAGCGCAGGAGCCGGTCGCGCGGGTCGCGCCAAAATCTAGTCCCGGGCGGCGGCGGGTGGAACAATAGCGCGAGGAAAGCATTCAGGACCGGCCACAATATGAGGCCCGCGATAATTCCGCTCCACAGCATCGGAGCAGGTGTGAAAAACCAGCCTGCCAGGAGGAGGACTATAATCGCCGCCGGCACCAGGCTCCGCCGCAGATTGTCGAAGATTTTCCAGCGGTTGAACGCGGATAGCGGATTCGGTTCTACCCTGCCGTCGCCTACGGGCACGCGCGACTTCAGCCAGTCAATGATTTGCCAGTCGCCGCGAATCCAGCGGTGCTGCCGACTCCACCATGCGATGTAAGTATTCGGAAAAACATCCAGCAGCTCGATGTCCGTCGCCAGTCCGACGCGGACATAGCATCCTTCCAGCAGATCATGGCTTAACAAGTGCGCGGTCGGAAATCGGCCTGATAAGAGCCGGTGAAAAGTCTGCAATTCGTAAATGCCTTTGCCGTGATAACTCCCTTCGCCGACCAAATCCTGGTAAACATCGGAAACCACGTGCGTATAAGGGTCGATCCCACGCGGATCGGCAAAGATGCGAGAGAACCATGTAGCCGTCGCGCTCGGAAGGGACGCGCTAACACTTGGTTGAATGATCGTGTATCCGCGAATTACGCGGCGACCATCTGGCGAAAGACGCGCCTGATTCAGCGGATGCGCCAGGGTTTCAATCATTCGCCGGGCGGTATCGCGCAGTAATTGGGTATCGGCATCCAGAGTAATGACAAACCGAATGCCCTCGAGCTGCGCGCGATCGCCTGCACAAAGAAATCCCTCCAGCGGGGGCCCGGATTCGCCGATAAGAAATCGATTGAGATCCTCGAGCTTGCCGCGCTTGCGCTCCCAGCCGATCCAGCGTTGCTCGCTCTCGCTCCACGTGCGCCGGCGATGGAAAAGAAAGAACCGCCCCGCTCCGTGTCGGCGATTCAATTCCTCGATGCCGCGCGCTACGATGTCGATATATTCTGCGTCCTCCGGCATGCTCTCCCGCGGCGCGTCAGAAAAATCTGACAGGAGTGAAAAGCGCAGGTTCGCATCCGTGTTTCCGAGGTAATGAATTTCAAGGCGGCTGAGTTGGTTTTGGATCGCGCTCGGAGTGGTCAGCAGCATCGGCACCACGACCAGCGTACGGCAATCATTAGGAATGCCGTCTTTTTCGAAGGACATTTTGGGCAATACCTGCGGCGGCAGGAGTGAAGTCACGAAATAATTCAATGCCAGCACGGCCAGTTCGCTTGCGGGCAAGACTAGCAGAAATCCTAATAGCAGCAGGGTCAGCGCGGGAACTAACCCAGAAACGAAAAGGAGAGGAGCAGCTACCAAAGCGGCAGTGAGCAGGAAAAGGCTCCCGAAATAAGCGCCCGTCGCGTGAGCGCGAAGCCATCGCCGCGACCGTTCCCACAGAGGCACTTTTGCGCTGGTAATTTCCTCAAGCGCCCGCCGGCCCGCATCGATCAAATAAAAGCCGACGTGGCGCGCAACTTCGCCTTCCGCGGCCTTCGCCAGCGCCAGGGCGTGACCGATGGTTTTTTGCTCTGAAGAATTTGACCATCGAGCGATTTCCTCCACCGCGCCCCGGCATCGATCACGCGTCTCAAAATCCATGCGGACGTAGACGCCGGCGGGATCCGCAGCCAACTCGCTCTCAGCCCAACTGACCGATTGGAAAAATTCCCGCCACTGGACTTGCGCAAGGCGGCGGCAACTATTGATCGCATTGGTGAGCGCGGTCTGCTGCACGGCTTGGTGCCGGTGCTCCTGCTGCATAATCTCGAGCAGCGGCGAACGGAGCGAACGTTCCAGCCAGCCGCTCACCAGCGGGAGCACCCCCTCGTCGTCGTAGAGATGCGCCACGAGTTCGCTCGCGAAATGCGGCGTGGGTTCGGGATATCGTGCCACCAGTTGTTCCATTATCTTGAACAATTGCGGTGAGCTGTGGCGGCCGGCGGCGATGAGTCGATTTGCCCAAAAATCGGCCTCTTCGCTTTGTCTTTGCTGTTCTTCGACCTGGGTCGCGAGGGTGCGCAGACACTCGAGTAACTGCAATCGCAACATCAGCGGGAGAGCCCAGAGTTCTCCTATATCCAGTGGCGTGATCGCCTGGAACGCGACCAGAAATCGCCGGATGACCTCGGCTTCCAATGCTCCGTCGGTCTCGGCGACCATTTCCGCGGCCAGATGATAAACCCTGGGCAACCCCGCACCTGTGCCGGTAGCGATGAGAAGCAAGTCTCCATACTGTTTTTGCGGCAGACTCTTCCGCAGATCGGTTACCTGTTCCCGAATCAAATAGGCGTTATCTAGCAGCCACTCCGCCGAAAGGGTGAAGCCGTGATGCGCCTCAGCGGACACCGTAAGACTGACATTCGCCCATTCCAGCGCGTCCTCGATTTCGCGTAACCGGCGCAAAAAGGATCGCCCGCGCGGCTTCGCTCTGCGGCTGACCGTAAGTGCGTGTGCGAGGCTAGCCGCCTTCTCCACGAGACGCTGACTCGAAGGCAGGTCATGACCGAGCGGTGATCGGGTCGATTCGACAGAGAAAGGCGACGGCGGATAAAACCCGAACGTGACGGGCGCCTCGGTTTCCACGTCGCGCAAAATCGCCAGCACGCGAGAGGCTTCGTTGGCTCCGACTTCAGCTGCGACCATTGTTTCATTCGGCAGAATCGTGTTCGTGAATCTGGCCAAACTCGCCGCGTCGACGTGCTCCCGAAAAAATTGGACGAGAATCCAGCCGGTGGTCGCGCCTGCTAACGCGAACGCAGCGAGTAGCAGAGCCAACCCGGCTGGCCGGTAATCGGTCAGCATTCCACGCTCCCACAAGACAAATACGCCAACGGCCAGGCCAAGGACCGAGGCGGCGGCCGATCCGCCGATCGCTGAAATCCCATGTTCCTCGACCCGTTGCCGGCCTTTGGCCGAAGCGTGGATCGCCGCGGCGCGGCGAAACCGAGCGCGATGAAGATTGCGCAGGACAGCCCTACCGGTTCCCACGCTTTTGAAAATGCCAACGACCAAAACGCGACTGCCCTTCTTCGGCCAAAATCTCATATTAACTCTTACAGGATGTTATCGACTTGGAACACCGACGCGATTCCACTTCGGCTACAATAGATTGAGGCATTTCGTTTGGTCGGCTGCGGTATGGCGAGCCAAACGTAATTAGCAGAACCCTCGCATACGCAAAGTTTTTCAGTCGCTCACATGATGCGCTTATCCACGCGTACGACACGCAAGCATTCCCAACAGCTCATTTGGTTTAAGATAACCAGAGACTCTGCGCGGCGCGATGTAGAGTATACTCTATGAAGAAACATCTGGTCTCTCTGATCGTGGTCCTGATCGGCCTGGCGTTTCTGGCGTCTTGCGAATAATCGGGAACAACCGGGAGGAGCACCACTACTGCGGCAATGAGTAACCCATCTCCGACGCCAGCGTCAAAGAGATCGGCAAGGAGAAATCCGCCGAAGACACAGGGTTCAACTGAAGCGCCGTCACCGGTACCCCCGGGATCAACTGCTCCTGGACCGACGCCGTAAGCTGCAACGGTTAGCTGAGGGCAGCTGGTGCTCAACTACCTGAGGCGCGCTCGCGCGTCCAAACGCACGAACATCGCGAAGCGAAGGCGCGCTAGCAGGGCCGAAGTACCCTGAGCGGCGAGGCAACCGAATGGCTGCCAGATACGATTCAGGTGGTATGAAAAAATGCATTTACCTGTTGGCTATGTTGGGCTTGTTCGCGGCATGCGAGCAAAAGACAACAACTGTCAATCCGCCTGCGGACAAGAAAGAAAGTAACACCACAATCGTAAATCCACCGTCAGAGAAGAAGGAGACTAATACGACCGTGGTAAATCCACCGGCAGGCAGCAGCACCACGACGAAGGAAGAGAAGACTGATATCAACGTCAACACTTCGCCAAATCCGTAGGTACATCGTCTGCGATTCGTCGAACGCGCGTTGTCAGGGCACGGAGCACGCGCTCGGAAACGCGCACTCCAGATCAAATAGATAAGCTATGCGTTTTATCCTGCTTTTAATCCTGCTATTGCTGGTGATCGGCGCGCTCCCGACGTGGCCGTATAGCACTGGCTGGGGATACTATCCGAGTGGGCTAGGCTTCATTCTGCTGATTGTCTTGCTGGTAATTCTGCTTCGTTAGCGACCGGCGATACGGAACACTCGTCTGACGAGCAAACACAGCGATCGACGGTTCTCGATTACACCTTATGGCGCAATGGCCGGAGTGCGTGAGTCAGTTTTTGCAAGCCCAGTTCCAACCGCGTCTTGACGGTCCCAAGCGGAGCGCGTGTGACAACAGCAATTTCTCTGTGGCTTAGCCCATTGAAAAACGCGAGCTCGACGGCCTCGCGTTGCAAACGAGGAAGCGCTCGAATGCTTTTTTTCAAAAACTTGCGAAGGTCATTTAACACAAGTCCCTCAGCGGCGTCGCGGCGAGGAGTCTGTGATTCCTGGACCACTCGTTTTTCGTAGCGCTCTCGCGCACGAGAATAAGCCTGACGCCGTCGCAAGCGGTCGATGGCGCGCCGCCGCGCGATGGTCACCATCCAGCCGAGTGGTTTCCCGGCCTTGGCTGAATAACGACCGGCTTCCTCCCAGACCTGAATGAAAATTTCTTGTAACACATCATCGGCTTCGGCTTCTTCGTGAACAACGCCATCGATGGTGGCGCGCAGTCTTTTGCTATGCCGGCCATATAACTCGGCAAGAGCGTCATGACGCCGCCGGGAAATATGCTTCATCAGCACCTCATCCGGCGCTGATGTGACCGCAGGCTGATCCAGAGTGGCCCCAATCATACGCGACAGGCCTGCATTCGCAGCGTTGATTCAGCCAAGCGAGGATGTCGTTTGTTAGGCAAATCGTGTCGCCAATGCTTTTTAACCCGAGCAGAAGCAACTGCCAGTGTCGCATTACGCCACTGATGCGGCGTGGATAGGCATCCTAACGTGGGACAACACAGCTTGAATTTTCCTCCGGGCAAACGGCGAATGTCCACCTGCCGTCCCTTGAATTTTCTCCCACAGAGAACGCAGACCCGCTGGTCGTCGAGCGAATTCCAGCTCATGAAAGAATCGCCTACGCGCAAGATCGAGAGCCGATCATCGAGTTTAACATGAGCAATCATATGCAACGAGCACTCTGCCCATTGCATCAAGGCGGACAATCGGAGCGCTGGCTGATTGTGTAGTAGGAGAAAATACTACGGTGCCTTTGCTGTAACGTTCGACGCCCAGAGAGCGCCGCTACAGAGACACCCAAATACTAGGCCTACGATCAAATCCAGAAACCCGCGGGAATAACGGCGTTTTTTGGAACGACGACAATGCCGTCACGAATGAAATAATTGTCTGCGTCCAGGTTTTGCGATTTGCCTTCCGGCGTAATCACGACGCCATCGCCAATGCGCGCGTTCTTGTCGATGATTGCGCGATCGATCACGCAATTTTTTCCGATGCCCATAGCCGGCTGCGAGGAATCGGTTAGGCCGAGTTCAAAGTAATCCGCACCCATAACGATACTGTTGCGAATAGTGGCGCCGCTTTGAATAACACTGCGGATGCCGATGACGCTTCGCTCCAGATGCGCATCCGAGATGATGCAGCCGTCAGAAATAATCGCCTGCCGCAGCGTTGCGCCGTTAATTTTGCTGCCCGGCAAAAAACGCGGATGCGTGTAAATCGGAGATTCGGGCTCAAAGAAACTGTATTCCGGAACCACATCAGTTAGATCGAGATTAGCCTCGTAAAATGCGCGGATGGTTCCGATATCTTCCCAATAACCTTTGAAAATAAAGGCGCTGACGTGCCGATCTCTGATCGACTCCGGAATAATGTGTTTACCGAAATCGACGAGCTCGTTTGCCATCACTTGAATGAGCACGTCGCGATTGAAAACGTAAATTCCCATCGACGCCTGAAACAATTCATCGTCTTCATTGGCACCGATGGAGCGGAGCAATTCGCGGCTCATCTTCATTTCCTGCACACCGGATTCATCTGACGGTTTCTCGATGAATCCGGTGATTCGGCGATCGACGCCGCTCTGCATGATGCCAAACTCGAAGACCTGATGACGCGCTACCGGTTTCGTGGCCAATGTGACGTCCGCACCGAACCGGATGTGCTGATGCAGAATTTCGCGAAAATCCATTCGGTAAAGCTGGTCGCCGCTTAAAACCAGGTAGTAATCGTACGGCCGTTCCAGGAAGTAACGCATGTTTTGCCTCACCGCGTCGGCGGTTCCCTGGTACCATTGCGATCCCTCAGGCGTTTGTTGCGCTGCGAGGATGTCCACAAAGCTCCGCGAAAAATTGTCGAACTTATAACTCGCTTGAATGTGCCGGTGCAGCGACATGCTGTTGAATTGCGTGAGCACATAGATCGAGCGCAGCCCGGAGTTAAGACAGTTGCTTATGGGAATATCGACGATGCGATATTTGCCTCCGAGGGGCACCGCAGGCTTGGCGCGGTCTTTAGTCAACGGAAACAAACGCGTGCCTGCGCCGCCGCCCATGACGATGGCAAGCGTTCGCTGCAATGTGCCCGGCGGCAGCGCTCCGGCTGTGGTTGCGCTGGAATCTTTTTGAACTGATTCGCGCTGGAGGTTGTCGCGCATCGTTACGAATCAACGCCGAACGCTTTGCGGGGTCAATCGCGCAGCCATCCTTTGTGAAGCGCGAGCATTCTGCTCGCACGGTCCGGCATGTTGCCGGACGGCTATACCGCAGCGCAAAGGCAAACTCACGACCGGACGTAAACGCGTTATGTGCTTCGCGGCAGAATGCTGCGAAGTGTAACCAACATGCCCGCGCTGCCCGCAGCCAATTTGCGACTAGTGATAGGCGCAATTACACTGGAGCGTCATGTGTGGAATTGTTGGCTATGTCGGGCGCGCGCACGCGACGCCGATTTTGCTCGACGGATTGCGCCGCCTCGAATATCGCGGCTACGATTCAGCAGGGCTCGCTGTCGTTAATGGAGGACAGCT
>JBKPBJ010000075.1:0-2813 GCA_046726875.1 Verrucomicrobiota bacterium | reverse complement strand
CCCCCCCCACCCACAACCCCACGTCACGGTGTTCGTCGGCAGCGTCAGATGTGTATAAGAGACAGGGTCTGACTCAACTATATGCTTCGCCGGATCTACAAATTCCCGATTTTCTGCTCGATCAGGGTACGAAATACATTCTGATTTGGACCGCACAAGACGACGGCGCCATCGCCAGCCAACGAATTGATTTTTCACCCGACGGGCACTTCCCCGATCGCTACTCTACCTTGGTAAGCAACATTCCCGGTTCAGCGCGATCGTTGGAGATCACCATTCCCAACCCGGGTTTTGCCGCGTCGAATGAACCGCAGTTTGTCCGCGTGGTTTCGACCGATACGAGTGGCCAGGAGGGTTGGGATGAGGTGCCGGTGCTGGTTCCGACAGGTAACATCACCGGGAACCTAACGATCACAACAGATTTAAATGGCCAGACCTTTACTGGCGGTCAGCCGATTCCCGATATGGACTGGACCGGGTCGGTAAATTTCGGAACAATCACGCCAGTGGTGGTTCTGGAATCTGATGGCGCAGGTATATCAGGTTTGAATATCGGCGGCCACGGAATGTTCTTTCAGAAGTTTCCGTTCGTAAGCACCGACCGGGCGCGTCTGGCGCTGCAAGTGCGCAACAACTCCAATGACACGAAATGGTTTTTTGCCAGTGGTTACTTCTCCATCCGTCACGACTCGCGCCTGGGACTTCAGCCACCGAGCGTGAATATCACGTTCCCGGTTGGCGGGGAGTCGTTTCCCGGCGGTTCGATTGTACCGATCTCCTGGGCAGCTAGCGCCTCAGAGGGTCTGCGCTCGTTCGACATTCAGGGGTCGTACGACTCCGGCCGCACATGGCACCCGATCATACGCGATCTGCCAAACACAGCGATCAATTACGCCTGGCAGCTGCCACCATCAACGGGGATCCCTGATGTGCGGGTCCGAATTGTCGCGAGGGACGTTCGCTTCCAGAATAGTTCTTCGACCAGCGGAGCTTTCAGCATCACGCCTTCGGGTCCCACACCAACACCGACCGCAACACCAACGGCAACGCCTACTGTTACTCCTACTGGAACTCCAACAGCAACGCCGACACCGAGTGTTACACCGACTCCGACGGCTACAGCTACGGTGACGCCGACGGCTACACCGACGACTACACCAAGGCCCACGCCCACGCCAAGGCCTCGTCCGTCACCGCCGCCGAGACCGTAAGTGGTTCTCTTCCGGTGAGCGATGGACGTCTACTTCACGGCCGGAATAGCGGACGAAGAACACAGTTTGTTTGATCTAAGATTCTCATCGTTGTCTGAGTGCAGATGCAAGCCTCAGGAGGCTTTCTCGAATTTGCGCGGGCGTCCAGGCAGCAAAACCGAAAACAAACGCTGGCTTGAGCTTCGCCTCGATGCAATAAAATGATAGCGGTGAGGGTTTAATTCCGATGTCGGTGCAGACGCGCGCGACTCTCGAGAAATCTGTTTCGCATCGAAGCCACGCGACGAAGTTTAGTCCGGCTTCCGGAATCTGAAGGGTGAATCGATCAGCGAGCAGCTTGCTAAATTCCTTCATGAAGAACTCTCGCCGCTCGGCGTAGAGTTTTCGCATTCGTTTGATATGGCTTAGGAAAAATCCTTCATTAATGAAACGGGCAAGCGTGGCCTGATCAATCGCCGACGAGTGTTGGTCCATTGTGCTGCGGATTTTGACTAACGAATCGATCAACTGCTCCGGCGCAACGACGTAGCCCAGCCGCAGGGAAGGATAAAGAATTTTGCTCATCGTTCCCGCATAAATCACCCGGCGGAAATTGTCGATTCCCTGCAGGCAAGGGAGCGGTGGCCCGGTAAAGCGGAACTCCGCGTAAAAGTCGTCTTCAAAAATGAATGCATTGTGAGCACTGGCAAAATCGAGCAGCGCGGTCCTGCGATCGAAACTCATTGTCATGCCGAGCGGGTATTGATGCGAAGGTGTTACATGGATCAACTTGGGCTGCTTTTCTTTTGCCGATCGCGCGATCACGATTCCTTCTTCATCCAACGGCTTCGGAACGACTCTAGCCCCTGCTAAAACAAAGACTCTCCGCGCCTGATGAAAACCAGGATCTTCAATCCACACGGGCTCGCCCGAATCCACGAGCGCCATGGCGCTAATTAGCATCGCCTGCTGCATTCCCCCAACGATCAGGATTTGGTCTGGATGACAGCGTGCGCCTCTAAAATCGCACAGGTAAGTGGCAACTGCTTTGCGTAGATCCGCGTCGCCACGACTCGACGCGTGGCGCAGTAGATGGGCACCTTTTTGTGCGAGCACCTGCGATCTGAGCCGTTCCCAAATGTCGATGGGGAATTCATCGACTGCCGGAAGTCCGGGAACCAAGGAAACACCCGCGCCGGCGTCGAGCGCTCCGAGATCAAACTGTTTGCCTACGCGCTGATCTGGAATCGCTCTTACCCGGCCGGAGATGCGGGGCCGGTGCTCGACCTGAGGAAGTGCTTTCGGTTTATCAGCCGTCAAAAACGTTTCGGGCAGCGGATGCGCCACGAAAGTTCCCGATCTGGGCTTCGAGCGCAGATATCCTTCTGCGTGGAGCTTCGAAAATGCGAGGTTAACTGTTAGTCTTGAGATGCCCAAATCAACAGCAAGGATCCGAGACGAAGGAATCCGACACGCATCGCCGGTAAAACTGCCCGATCGCAACTCATCCCGGATTTGGCGGTATAGCTGATCGTGCAGTGGTTCAGCCGCGGAGCGGTCGAGCCGAATCATTTCGAACCCGATGATTGAACGTCGCCGTCTCTTTTTCAGAAGCGATTTCCT
>JBKPBJ010000074.1:0-4175 GCA_046726875.1 Verrucomicrobiota bacterium | reverse complement strand
TTCTTCGACGCCGCTGTCGAGCGCGGCGGGAATGGCGTCCCAGAAATGAAGGAACGCATTTTTTTCGAAGCCGATGTCAACAAACATCGCCTTCAATCCCATCTCGATGTTTTTGACTTTACCCTTGTAAACGCTGCCTACAATATTCCGTGAGCTCTTACGCTCGACGCTGTATTCCTCGAGTCGGCCGCCCTCGAGCAAAGCGACACGGGTCTCGAGTTTCTCTACGCTCAATATGAGCTTGTTGCCGGTCTTGCGTGAAGGCAGACCCAAAATCTTTCTTACCTTGTCTATCATAAAAATTGAGGGGTTGGTCGGTCATCAGCCGAGCTGCGGACACGAGCTGCAGTAGCGATTCTGACCGGGGGTTCATCTTGTGCGCTGCTTGCGGCTGGGCGGCGGCGGCGGAGGTGGCGGTGGCTGGCGCTTAATCCCGAAGAGCCGCTGAAAAAAGTTGCGTTGAGGCTGAGGCGCCGCAACCGGGACAGCGCGGGCCGAGGGAGCCGCAGCACGCCGCGCTACTTTCCCCCGTGAATCTGCTTCGGGTTCAACATCGGGATCGCCGCCCGCGCCCGCCATTTGCACATCCGCGCCTTGCGAGGTGTCGGCATTCTCCTCATCACCGCTCCCTCCGTTTATTCCGGAATCGCGAAAGCTCACTTCCTTGATCATTTGGAACGGATTGGTCTTATGCGCGGGAGGAAGCCACGCGACCTGGGCTTCGAACTTTCCCTCGTCCATCGCTAACGAGCGTTCCATGATTCGCGCGGCGATCGGACACGCCACGGTGCCGCCGTGTTCCCCGCCCTGCGCCATGACTGCGACGGTATATTTGGGATTGTCGAAGGGAGCCCAGCAAATAAACCAGGAAATCGTATCTTCCCGGCCCTTATATTTGGCCTGTGCAGTGCCGGTCTTGCCCGCCACCTGCACCCCACTTAAGCGGGCACGCCCGCCTGTTCCGCCGTCTGCATTCACGACCTTCCAAAACCCTTGCCGCTCCATTTCGATATCCGCAGGTGAAACCTCAGTGCGAAAATCCGCATGCACCTTCGGCTGATCGGGCACGGCGATCTTTCCATCTTCGTCTAGAGCTGGCGTGCCGTCCTGATTTAGTACTTTTTTCACCAGGCGCGGGTAGTAAGAAATGCCTCGATTTGCGACGGTGGAATAGGCCATGGCCATTTGCAATGGGGTGCATAGATCGTAGCCTTGGCCGATAGAAACGTTCGCCGTGTACGCCTGCGACCATCGTTCCTGAGGATAATAAATCCGCAGCCAGTCCGGTCCCGGTAGCACGCCAGGTTGTTCCCCGGTTAAATTCAGCCCGGACGGTTTTCCCAAACCAAGCAAATCGCCCACCCGGTCGATAGAATCGATACCTGCGGCGTTACCGTACTGATAGAAGAAGGCGTTACACGACACTTTGATCGCATCGGGCAGCGCGAGTGTGCCGTGGGTGTAATGCTTTTCGGCCGCCCAGCATTGAAAATAATGATCGCCGTACTGAACGCCGCCGCTGCATGTGAATTTTTGTTTCGCCAACCCGCGACGCAAGCCGGCGAGCGAGGTGATTATCTTGAATGTCGAACCGGGAGGAAACCCGCTCACAGCGCGATTGATCAGCGGGTTGGCTTCATCCTTCTGCAGCGCCGCCCAGTCTTTCGCCTTTATGCTGGGAATAAACGTATCTGGATCGAACGACGGCACAGAAGCCATTGCGAGGATCTCGCCATTGTTCGGATCGACGACGACTGCAGCCCCGCGTCCGACGGATCGCAATGCTTCCTCTGCGATACCCTGGATACGGGCGTCGATCGTCAAATAAACATTAGCTCCCTGCTGCGGTGGATCTTCCCGCAAGATTCCGTCGATGGTGCCCTTCGCATTGCGCCGCAGGTACCGGACGCCCGGTTTCCCTCGCAGGTATTCGTCCATCGCCTTCTCGATATTCGATTTTCCCTCGACGTCCGCCTGGTAGAAGGTGAACTTCTGGGCTTCCTCCTTATCGATGTCGTCCGGTGCACCGACATAACCAAGAATATGAGATCCCAGCGCGCCGTAGACGTACGAGCGTACCGGCTTAATGGCGAGATCAACGCCGGGCAATCCAACATCGTGCTCGGCAAACTTCGCCATGGTAGGGAAATCGATGTCCTTAATATAGGAAAATGGGACCTCGGTATCATTGCGAAAATGTCGCTGCAGCTTGCCGGCGTTGTAATCGCGCGCCAGATCAAGCTCGTTAAGGCGCGGAACGATCCCATCATTCACGATTTTGATGATGTCCGGCTCCTTCATGTCCTTCGGCATTCCGCTGATGGTCGCCCGATATTCACTCGTGGGCGGTGAACCGAACCGTTCGCGGTAGCCTTTGACCATTTCTGGCAGATAGAAATCTACCTCATAGCTGGCGCGGTTTTGGACCAGCGTTATGCCGTTACGATCCTTGATCTCGCCGCGCACCGACGGAATGCGCACAGTCGCTTGAGAGCTGCCCCGAATCTGTGCCGTCCATTCCTGACCGTGCGCCACTTGTATCCACCAAAGGCGAACACCGAGTGAGCCGACGGCCAACAGCATGAAGAGCCCAAGAAATTGAATCCGCAGACGGGAACTCAGGCGGCGCTTGCTCATTCGAGGTGCCCCCTTTCAGGGCCGTATGAATAAGCGGTGATCTGCCCAAGCCATTGTAACCCCCAGAAGAAGATGGGCGCAATGGCCATTGCGATAAGGCCGGGCCCGCCAATCTGCCACCAGATTTCACGAGTAAACACAAGCGAGCCGCGGCGAAACGTAATCATGAGATATTGTGCGAGAACTATTAACGAGGTGAAAACGCCGCTCAGGATACTATGCACTTCCCATCGGCCGCGGGCAAAGAGCGGTCGCAGGCCGTGCATTATTCCTGCCAGCACACCGTAGAGCAGTATGGATGATCCGGCAGAGATTTCAACTTTGCCCCCAGTGACCTGAACAGTGAGCGCATCGAGCAAAACCCCGGCGAACAACGCCAGCGCGAGCATTAGCGGAAATGGCAGTGCCATTGCGCCATAGAAAACAATTACGGGCACGATGTAGACGTGCGCATTGTAAAGCCACGGTAGTGCCGGGATCAATAGTTCCGCGATCTGCGCCACTAGCACCAGTCCTACGAGAACAAGAAAAAAAATCATCTTCTGCCCGTCACCACGAAAACGTCCTCCAAATGAGAAAGATCGACAGCAGGTGTCAGCTGTGCCTGACCGTCCAGTTCGCGCACACGAAAACTTTTTACGGCTCCGATGAGCAGGCCCGACGGAAAAACACCGCCAACTCCTGAAGTGTAAACTTTTTGTCCCGGCTTCAAATCAGCCTGCTTTGAGAGAAAATTCAGGTCCAACAGCGGCGTAAGGCCACCGGTCACGCGCTCACCGGAAACGATTCCCTGTTCGCGGCTGCCTTCCACCGACGATGCGACCCGGCAGCTTTCATCAGAAATCAGCAAAACAACTGAGATCGTATCGCTCACTGTCGTCGTTTTTCCCACCAGACCCACGTCGGTTACCACAGGCATGTCTGTGTCAATGGCATCTCTCTTGCCGCGGTTTATGGTGAGCGTTCGCCACCAACTCGAGGAATCGCGCGCGATCACTTCAGCTGCGAGCAATTTGAACACCGAGCGTTCGCGATAATTTAAGGCGTGACGGAGCCGATTCACCTCATGCTCAACATCACGCAAGCCCTGGTTAGTCGCGCGCAGCTCTCGATTTTCGACGTGTAAGGCAGCGTTCTCGTGCTCCAATTCGTCGAGCGACTTTAAGCCTGACCGCACGGAAGTAATCTGCTTTTTGATTCCAGACCCGCCGGTCAAAAACGGCGCTAACAGCCGATAAACGCCAGCCTTGAACTTCTGCGTCGTTTCCGGACCGAAACTGAGGAAATACCCCAGGATGGCCCCGAAAATCAGCAGCGCGATAATGTTTGTGCGGCTCATTTCAAGGCTGGGCGCTTCGGAAAGCGCACCACCAGCGGTCGAAAAACCGCTGCTGCTTGTTTACCGCCACTGGCGATCCGCTGAGGCCACCTGACGCAAAAACTTAAGTTCATTGAGGCATTTGCCTGTCCCCTCCGCCACTGCGCTGAGTGGGTCTTCCGCTATATGGACAGGCAACCCGGTTTCCTCACTCAAAAGC
>JBKPBJ010000073.1:0-5087 GCA_046726875.1 Verrucomicrobiota bacterium | reverse complement strand
GAATGAACGCCGCTTTTTTGTCCTTCGCCAGACCGAGCGTGTTGTGCGTGCCGAGCGCGCCAACTTTGAGCGTCGGGATCGGGAGTTCCAAATAATCGATCGGACTCGCGGGCGACGCGAAGTGAAACACGTAATCGATCTGCTGTTCCGGAAGGAAGATGAAGTTCGAGACGTTGTGTTTGACGAACCGGAAATTCTCGTTCCCAACGAGATGGCCGATGTTCGCCGTGCTACCGGTGATTAGATTGTCGATGGCGATGACGCGATGACCTTCTGACAAAAGCCGGTCTACGAGATGCGACCCGAGAAAACCCGCACCGCCGGTGACGACCGAAACGGGCTCGGAATTTTTGGCCATTGAGCAGTTCTTCTAATCGCTGCCGCGCAGGTTTACCAGCAGGAAGTGGGTTCGGTCCGTTGAATCCTTAAATCGTTGAATCGTGAATCGTTAGTCCGGTGTAACGATGTAACCATGTAACGAATTACGAAATCTCATTCATTCGGCATTCGACATTCGGCATTCGTCATTTACTTACTCCCGTGCGCATTTTGTCCGGCATCCAGCCCAGTGGTGCCCTGCACATCGGCAATTATTTTGGCATGATGCGGCCTGCGGTCGCGCTGCAGACCGAGGGCGAAGCGCTTTATTTCGTCGCCGATTACCATGCGCTCACGAGTTTGCGCGACCCGGAAATGTTGCGCGCAAACAGCCGCCGCGTCGCACTCGATTTTCTGGCGTGCGGACTCGATCCGGAACGCGCGACGCTCTTTCGGCATTCAGATGTGCCGCGGGTGACGGAACTCGCCTGGATCCTATCAACAGTAGCGCCGATGGGGTTGCTTGAGCGGGCGACCTCGTACAAGGACAAACTCGCCCGCGGTATGAGCGCGAGGGTTGGGCTGTTCAGCTATCCCATCCTCATGGCGGCGGACATTTTGATTTACGACAGCGATGTCGTGCCAGTCGGCAAGGACCAGAAACAGCACATCGAAATTACGCGCGATCTCGCGGGCAAAATGAACGAGACGTTTGGGCAGATTTTCAAGTTGCCCGAGCCACGTATTCAGCCCGCAACCGAAACCGTGCCCGGCACCGACGGCCAGAAAATGAGCAAGAGTTACGGCAACAACATCGACATTTTCGGCGACGAGAAAGAGATGCGAAAACGGGTAATGAGCATCGTGACTGATTCAACGCCGGTCGAGGCTCCGAAGGACCCGGCGACTTCGACAATTTTCAAGCTCTACTCGCTGATCGCGTCGAATGATGAAATCGCAGAAATGCGCGAACGATTTGTAAAAGGCGGTACTGGCTACGGCGATTTCAAGAAACAGTTATTCGAAAAACTCTGGGAATATTTCGCGCCGATGCGCAAACGTCGGGAAGAAATTCTGAAGGACAAATCATATATCGACAATGTCCTCGCCCGCGGCGCGAGGCTCGCCAACGAAATTGCCGATCAAGTCATGGACCGCGTCCGCAAAGCTGTGGGCTTGCGTTAGCGGAAGGGTAACGTCCGCAGATGATCCAGATTCCGCGGACATACGGCAGGGATTGATTCTGATAGAGCAAAACGTTACTGTGCAGGCGATCGTAGAAAGCAAATGAGGCGTGCGAGTTTTGGGCGGCAGGAATGTTCGGCCAAAATGGGAACGTTTTAATCGGCTGCAGCAAAGTGCTCATGCCCTCGCGAGTGGCCTGGGTGAGCCGAAAGGCGTGCACCGCTTTAAGACTTGGGCAGAGTTTAATGAATGGAAAATGAAATACCAAGTCCTTGGCGGATCCCGACGGAAACCGACCTCGTAGCGCTCTGCCGCGCGCTTAATGAGCGACGTGCGCGATACATTGTCATTGGCGGATTCGCGATTAACCACCACGGTTATATTCGTGCCACGGAGGACATCGATATTCTGATCGATGCTGATCCTGAGAACCAGAGCAGGATCAAGAGCACGCTCGAAATTCTGCCGGAAAAAGCCATTCGCGAACTGGTGACGAAGATTTCCGGGATTACGTAGTCGTTCGTGTATCCGATGAGATTCTTGTCGATGTGATGACCGCTGTGTGCGAAATAGAATTCGAAGAAGCCAATTGCTCTGTCGAGATCGCTGATGTGCAGGGTGTTCCGATTCCGTTTGCGACACCGGAACTTTTGCTGCGCATGAAGCAAACCTATCGCCAAAACGACGTCGCCGATCGGGTTTTTCTTCATCGCAAGATCGCCGAACGGAAAAGCCAGGATCCGAATGAGCAGCCGCAGCAATCATGAAGCGCGTGTCGAAAAGCAGTCGCCCCGGGCTAGCGACTTTTTGATAACCGCTTCGGCGCGGTATTGTGCCATGCCACGGAGAGGGCTTCGTGCACAATGTCAATCTTCGCCCCTTGCAGAAAAACATTTGTGCCGCCTTGCCGACCCCAGGCGCCTTTCACTGGTTTGAAAACGCCGGGATTGATTCGGACAAATTCCTTTTGCTCGTCTGGCGATAGCTTCACCATCGCCGAGTCCTGGTCGGGATAACCGAGCGTCGCGAAAATCCTTCCACCGACGCGAAAATCCGGATGACGCATGTGCGTCGATTCAATCACTTCCGGAAAACTCATTGCCAGTTTGCGAAATTCATCTGGCGTCATGGCGTCCGGCATTCTGTTAGGCTCGAGCAGTTGTTCGGTCCAATATCATCTGCCGTAGAAAAAGAAAAAGCGGGAACCCAAACGATACACCGACGATTAACGTTCCAATTGTCGGCAACCACAGAAGTCGCACGCGCAAACGTTTGCCTTCGCTTTGAATAAACCAGATCAGCACGATTGCAGAAATGATCACATCCATCGTAAAGAACGTGCTGATCCGGTTGGCGAACAGTTCATGAAAGAATAACGTGAGATCTAACCCGTGCTCAAATACCCACGGCACAAATTGCGAGTAAGGGAGGACCAATCCGAGCACACAGCAAACTAAGTAGAAGTGTCGCGCTTTCATGGATGCGTATCATCGCATGCGGCGCCAAAATCCGTCGAGCGCGTTCCTCTCTGCTCTGATATGATGACTGAATGGCAATTCTCCGCGTTCACGTTGTTCCGAATGCCAGGACCGACAGTGTCGTAGGCGAGCACAGTTGCGCAGTTAAGATCAAACTGCGCGCACGGGCGGCCGAAGGGAAGGCGAATGCGGCGCTGATCCGGTTTCTCGCAGAGCGAATGAAACTCCCTCGGCACGTCATCGTCCTGCAACGGGGTCAGAAGTCGCGCGACAAACTGATTCAAGTAGATGGCTTGAGCGAGGAAGACGTGCGGCGCCGTCTACTCGAGAATCGAGACGAATTGATCCCTATTCCGTAATGATTTTGTCAGCCCACTCCACAAGCGACACGAAAATCTTGGGATTGCCAAACTTGGCGCCGTATTCATTCAAGTCGGCCTCCATCACGCCTCTGGCACGGGAGCAGGCGCCGCAGGCGTAAATCGGTATTTTCTTTGCTGCAATTTTTGCAAGCGCTTCGGACAGGGGCGGCCAACCCACAGGAACGACCGCATTCGCTACCGACTTGCGCATCAGTGAAACCGCTTCGCCGAGAAGAAAGATTTAAACTTCGTGCCCAGCATCAGAAAGGGCGTCGCCGTGAAGAAAAGGAAACGCCGCCTTTGTCGGATCGTCGGAACCCCAGGCACTCTTGATCATGATTTTCAATGTGCCCGCGCTTGTCCCGATAGCAGGAGACGTAGCGGTCGCGAACAACGGAAGCGCTGCAAGATGCTTCAGGAATGATCGCCGGATCATGCGATCCGATTAAACCAAAAAAGCGCCGCATCGCGCAATCCATTTTTAAGCAATGTCAGCGATTCCGGCTTTGACGGGTTGGCTGAGTTTGCTCGGGGGGCTTTGGCTGGCGACCCGCGGAGCTGTCGCGGTAAAACAACACACCGTGTGCGCGCAGGTTGCTTATCAGCGCGTGCAGATCGTTCGCCAGTTGTTGATCATTCAGAAGCGTCGCCACCAAACCTTTGCCTTGCGTCGCGCTGCGCACCACCTTGCGTGTGTCCGCGATCGCGTTCTGCAAATCGTCGGCAGCTTTCTTTGCTGAAGCCATCGCGGAATCGGCCTGCTCGACCACTCCATCCAATTTCTTGGACGATTCCGCCAGGGCGCCGGTAGCCTGGTTCAAATGTTCCATGCTCGACTTGAGATTTTCCATGTTCGCCGAGGAAAGCGTGTCTTGATTCAGACGGTTCATAGTTGTGTCGATCTTTTGCACGGTACCGCGGAGGTCGTTCACGAGCGCACCGCCTGAGCGTGTGAGATCGTCGATGCCAGTCTCGCGTGCACCACTGACATCGGCATTCGGCGGCAGATACGCCTTCGGAGGTCCGGACGGTATCGTTACATTCACGAACCGATCGCCAAGCAAACCCGAACTGCCGACTGTGAACTTCGTTCCCTCAGGGATCTTAATGTAATGATAGATTTTCAGAGGTACAGCCACGCCGCCGCCCTCACGAACTAGCTTCGGGCCACCCGCGACTTTTCCGATTCTCGCTCCGGCGAGCAAGACATCGGTGCCTTTCAACAGTCCGCCCGCATCATTGAAGCGCACGGTGATGGTGTAATACGTCTTAAAGCCTTCACCCAGCCTGCCGAATTGCACGACCAGCGCACCTAACATCGCCAGCCCCACAAAAACAAAAATCCCCACTTTGAATTCCAAACCTCGCTCGTGCCGGTTCATCTTGGATGTTTATTGTCGATCTTGCTCCTGATTTTCGCAAGGTAGGGAGGGGTCATCCCAGCGCGTTTCGCCTGCGAGACTGCAAGCAATTGAGGTCAATCGCCTCTACCGTCAGATCGGCCGAGGAGGAAATCCTGAATGAGTGGATCGCTCGATTGCTGAAGTTGATTCGCCGTTCCGTTAAAATAAATCCGGCCTTCATGCAGATAGGCAATTCGGTTGGCTACATCAAATGCGCTTTTCATATCGTGGGTAACCACCACGCTGGTCATTCCAAAGCGCTGTTGTAGCCGGCGAATCAACCGATTGATGCTATCGGCGACTACGGGATCAAGACCGGCTGTCGGCTCATCGTACAATAC
>JBKPBJ010000072.1:0-3369 GCA_046726875.1 Verrucomicrobiota bacterium | reverse complement strand
CGTGGTCGATACTCAAAAATGCATTCGTGCCGGCGGAAAACATAACGATCTCGAAGACGTCGGGCTCGACACGTATCACCACACGTTTTTCGAAATGCTCGGGAACTGGAGCTTTGGCGATTATTTCAAAAGGGAAGCAATTGAATGGGCGTGGGAATTACTGGTCGAACGTTGGAAATTTCTGCCCCAACGGCTTTACGCGACGGTTTATAAACCCGGGCCACGCGAACCGAGCGAATTTGATCAGGAAGCGTACGACCACTGGGCCCGTCTGTTTCGCGAAGCCGATCTCGATCCAAACGTTCACGTCCTCAGCAGCGGGAAAGCCGACAATTTCTGGATGATGGGCGACACCGGCCCATGCGGGCCGTGCTCGGAAGTGCATGTAGATCTGACGCCGGATGGCGATACGCGTGGCGCGCTCGTGAATAAGGGCGATCCGAGTTGCATCGAGATTTGGAACCTGGTGTTCATCCAGTTCAATGCAAACCCGGACGGCTCATTCACGCCTTTGCCCCAACGTCACGTCGATACCGGAATGGGTTTCGAGCGCGCAGTGGCAATCATTCAAGGCACCAAGAATCTCACCGATTTCTCAGAAAGGATTTCGAATTACGAGACCGACGTATTTCGCACGATTTTCGACGGAATTGAAAAGCTGAGCGGCAAAAAATACGGCAGCACGCTGCCGACTGTAGGGCGTCTCTGCGAGACGCCGGCGGCTGACACAGCCGCCCTACAAAATCAGAACGAGCAGGAAAAAATCGACGTCGCTTTCCGCGTCATCGCAGACCACATTCGCGCGCTTTCGTTCGCAATTGCTGACGGAATCATTCCATCAAACGAAGGCCGCGGTTACGTTGCGCGTAGAATTTTGCGTCGCGCAGTTCGCTACGGGCGCACGCTCGGTTTCCACGAACCGTTCTTTTTCAAACTTGTGGATGTGGTGGTAAAGACAATGGGCGACGTGTTCCCGGAAGTCCGTGCGAAACAGTCGAACATCAAAGAAATAATTCGGGGCGAAGAAGGGGCATTCAACAAAACTCTGGATAGGGGCATCGAGCTCTTCGAGCGCGAAGTCGCGCGTATTCTGGGGACCGCGGGCGCCTCGCCGGCAGTGTCACGCGCCTCGCGGGACACCCCAACGAAATCTCCCGGCGCAGCGTACTACAAGCGTCGTCTGCCGCATTTCGAGCGCCCTTGGGCGAAATATATGGTCACATTTACCACGCGGGAGCATCGGACACTTTCACCCGCCGAGCGCGACATTACACTTGAAACTGTTCTGCATGACGCGAGCAAAAAATACGACCTTTATGCTGCTTGCATCATGCCGAACCATGTTCACCTGCTGCTCGAGCCACAAATTCAGAGCGATGACGCCGAAGGAAAGCCGGTGTTCTACGCGATAAGAGACATTCTGCAAACGCTCAAAAGCGTTTCATCGCATCGCATCAACAAACTTGCCGGCGTTAAAGGTGAGCGCGTTTGGGAGAATGAATCCTTCGACCGTGTGATTCGTTCGGAACGCGATCTGGAGGAGAAGTTTCATTACATTTGTCGAAATCCATGGGATTCAGGAGTGGCCAAGCCCGATGAGGACTACCAATGGCTGTGGACGCCGCAGCCTGCTCCAGCGTCCCGCGAGGCGCGTGACACAACGGGCGAGGCGCCTGCGCTCCCCGCTGCAAGCGTGATCTCGGGCGAGTTCGCCTTCAAGCTTTACGATACCTACGGATTTCCCTTGGACCTCACGGAACTGATGGCGCGCGAGCGCGGACTGACGGTCGATGTTGCCGGATTCGAGAGATTGATGGAGCAACAGCGCGAGCGCGCGCGCAAAGCTCAGAAGAAAGAAGAAATCAGTGTCAAAGAAGGCGAGCTCGAGGTCGAGCCGACCAAATTTCTGGGTTACGATTTTCTCGAGACCGAATCAGTTGTCGAAACGGTTTTGCCAAGTAAACAGCCAGGCGAAGTAAATATTGTTCTCGATCGAACGCCGTTCTATGCCGAGATGGGCGGGCAAGTCGGCGATCGCGGATTGCTTCACGTTCCGGGACACGACTGGACCGAGCTTGGTCAGTTGCGCGTGGTTGATACCCAAAAGCGCGGCGACGTTTTTGTTCATCGCGCGGCCGTTGTGGAGGGGCGCGCGCCCGAGCCGGGCGAAGCAGTTCGCGTTTCAGTGGACGCCGATCGGCGTCGCGCAATCCAGGGGCATCACACCGTTACGCACTTGTTGCATTGGGCATTGCACGAAGTGGTCTCACGCGATGCTTCGCAAAAAGGCAGCTACGTCGGACCCGACAAATTGACCTTCGATTTTTCAAGCGCGCCGCTCACGCCGGACCAAAAACGCGATGTAGAAAGATTGGTGAACGAAAAAATCGCGGAGAACGCGCCGGTTTCGTGGACTGAAATTCCCTTCGCCGAGGCGAAACAGCGAAAAGACATCATTCAATTTTTCGGCGAGAAATACGGCGACACAGTTCGCGTGCTGCAAATCGGCGGAGCTGCTCGCGCGCTTAACGGTTATTCGATGGAACTCTGCGGCGGCACGCATGTCAGATCGACAGGCGAGATCGGGCCGTTTCGTATCGTGAAAGAAGAAGCGATATCAGCGGGAACGCGGCGTATCGAAGCAGTCGCAGGCGATGCAGCGCGGATGTGGGCGACACAGGAGGCGGCGCGACAGCAAGAGAAGTTTCAAACGCTCGCGCGCAAGAAACCAGACATCGCTGCGCTGCTGGGCTTCCAAAATGATGCAGCGACAGCCGAAATGCTGCAGCAAATCGACGCGCGCGCGGCGCATCTCGAAAAAGTGGATCTGGATGTTCGTGAATGGGAAAAGAAAACGGCGAAATCTGCGGAGGCAGAACTGAAGAGCAGAGCTGCTCAAATCGCCAGCGACCTGGCGCAATCGCATGATGGAAAAAATTTCTGCGTGGCGGAAGTAGCGGATGGCGATGGAAAACTGCTGCAAGCAGTCGCGGATGCTTTGAAGTCCAAATTCAAAGGCCCGATCTTTCTTGCCGGCAAACGAGGCGCATCAGTCGCTTTGGTCGCTCATGTCCCTGCAGCGCTGACGGCGAAGTTTCAGGCAAACAAGTTGATCCAACAGATCGCGCCAATCGTCGGCGGAAAAGGCGGCGGCCGGCCGGAGAGCGCACAAGGGGCTGGGAAAGACGCCAGCAAGATCAACGAGGCGCTTGCGAAAGCGAGAGAGCTTCTGAGCTAAATCGCAGTTGAGAATCCACAGGGACCTGAAACTGTCATTCTGAGCGAAGCGAAGAATCTCGGATCAAATCAGAGATGTTTCGCTCCGCTCAACATGACAGCGTCGGTTTACGGTGCGCTCGCGCTCGGCGT
>JBKPBJ010000071.1:0-4288 GCA_046726875.1 Verrucomicrobiota bacterium | reverse complement strand
GTTAAAGGAAGTTCAGCTGGAGATTGCGCACGTCCTGTTCGTTGACACCGTTGGCTATTCGAAGCTTTCGATCAACGAGCAAGCCGCCGCAGTCGATGAGCTAAATGAGGTGGTTTGCGCTTCAGAGCAGTTTCAAAAAGCCGAAGCCGCGGCGCGCTTGATTAAGATTCCAACCGGCGACGGGATGGCGCTGGTCTTTTACACGAGTCTGGTAGCGCCGGTGCAGTGCGCCATCGAAATCAGTCGCGCTCTTAAAGAGCATCCACGACTACAACTTCGGATGGGCGTGCACAGCGGCCCAGTTAGCGGCGTGGTTGATGTAAATGAACGCGCCAACCTGGCCGGCGCTGGAATCAACGTAGCCCAGCGCGTGATGTATTGTGGCGACGCCGGACACATTCTCCTTTCGAAGCATGTCGCTGAAGACCTCGAAGAATACGAGCAGTGGCGACCACTCTTGCACGACCTCGGTTCATGTGAGGTGAAACACGGGGTGCGCGTCGCGATCGTGAACCTCTACGGGGATCAAGTCGGTAATCCGCAACTACCAAAAAAGTTCCAAGCTCTGAAGGAGCACCGCGCACGGGTTCGCTGGGCGGTGATGGCAGCAGCATTATTCGCGCTCGCCGTACTCGTTGCTGGCCTCGCAATGTTTTCTCGCAATCGCGCACGATCGACGCTGGCTGCACCAGAAAAAAGCATCGCAGTGCTTCCGTTCGAAAATCTCAGCCGTGATCCTGACAACGCCTATTTTGCAACAGGCGTTCAGAATGAAATCCTAACCCGGCTCGCGAAGATCGCTGCGCTCAAGGTGACCTCGCATACATCGACGCAGCAATATCCCTCGCGGCCGGGCAATCTGCGTGAGATTGCTCGTCAGCTTGGTGTCGCCAATGTTCTCGAAGGCAGTGTGCAGAAAGCAGCTGATCAGGTGCACATCAACGTGCAGTTGATTCGCGCAGCGACGGATGAACACCTTTGGGCCGATAGCTACGATCGCAAACTAGAGAACATTTTCAGTGTTGAAGGCGAAGTGGCGACTTCGGTAGCCGAAGCACTGAAGGCGAGACTAACAAGTGCCGAAGAGCAGACTCTTGAGCAAAAGCCAACCAGCAGTCCACAAGCCTACGATGCTTATTTGCGCGGATTGGCATATGCTCTTCGTCCCGGTTATTACGAACGCAATACCCTCGCCGCCGTTGAGCACTTCAGCGAAGCGGTAAAGCTTGACCCGAAGTTTGCTGTTGCTTGGGCGTGGCTTGCGCGCGCAAGTGCTCTCGGATACTTTAATTCAGCAGGCAATGACGTTCCCGCGTTGCGCGAAACGGCGAAGGACGCTGTTGCCAAAGTTACTCAGGTGCAACCCAATCTTGGGGAAGCCTTCTTGGCAGAGGGCTATTTTCACTACTACTGCGAACAAAACTATGACGCGGCGATCGCATCCTTTGAAAAAGCGAGACAATTGGCGCCTAAAACAAGCGACGCCCTCGAGGCTCTGGCTCTCGTCTCGCGCCGAGTAGGCGCGTGGGAGCAAAGCTTAGGATACTTTCGGCAGGCTACCGAAATCGATCCACGAAACACTTCGCTACTGGACAAGTATGGGGAAACATATGCCGAGCTGCGCGAATACCCGTCCGCCTTGAAAGTTTATGATCAACTACTGGAGATAAGTCCGGACAATGCCGATGCGCTCGGAAGTAAAGCTGAGATTTATCAATCGACCGCCGATCTTTCCGAAGCAGCCACGCTGTTGTCTCGGATGCGTTCTGATCCAAGCTCCGAAGACTTCTTCCTCCAGACATGGCAGAGAATATACGAGCGTCGCTTCGCCGAGGCTATTGCAATGATTAGAGATGCTATTGCAACCCGCGATCTACCTCTCGGCATAAAGGCAATCTATGGCTGTACTCTAGCCGATCTCAAGCAGTTCTCTGGTGACACCATTGGCGCACGCATTGCATGGCAGCAAGTAAGGGACGAAGTCGAGAGCTTGCGCCGCCAAACGAAAGGAGAGCGGTTTGTTTTCCTCGCATTGGCCGCGGCGTATGCGGCGCTCGGTAACCAAAGTAAAGCGTTGGCAATTGTTGATCAGGTGCCGGTCGATTCACTCAATGTAGGAGTCTTGGCCTATGCGAGAGCGAGAATCGCGATCTACGCTGGCAATAAGGATTCTGCTCTCGAACAGCTCGCAATTTCTGCGCACAATCCTGTCTCCGGCGGTGCCGGGTTTAGCACGACCTACGGCGACCTCAAACTCAATCCACTGTGGGACACGCTGCGTGGCGACTCGCGTTTCGAGAAAATCATAGCGTCCCTCGCGCCGAAGAAGGGTTCGCCGTGACTATTTATGAACTGGCGAAGTTGAGAGTCGTCTGACACAGACGCGCTACAGTTTCATATGCGAGCTAACTCTGTGACCAAACGCCGCAACGCGATTGCCGCTGGCTCGGGAACTAGCCGCGTTGCAAATGATGAGAGCGGCGTTTCCTCGGGATTCACTTCGATAAGCTCGCCGCCACGACGGCGCGCCCGCAGTGCCCAATCCACGATGTAGCCAAAGGTGGCAGTTGTTCCGGCGACGATTACGACGTCGCAAGCTCCGCCATCGAGAAAATTTTCAACTCGTTCCAGTTCGTTCCGCGGCAGTTGTTCACCGAACCATATGACGCCCGGTCGCATGAGTGCATCGCATTCGGGACAGCGCGGTAGGTTCACGTGATCGTCAGAGGTAGGGGCGATTGACCTCAATCGCCCGCTTTGGGGTTGAACTGCGCAAGCGGAAGGCGGTTCAGGTGAACCGCCGCTACCTCTTTCTGTAAAACCGCAGCGGGAACAGCGCGTCACGAAGATGTCCCCGTGAATTTGCACCATTTTTTCTGCCGGCATTCCAGCGCGTGCGTGCAGATCGTCCACGTTCTGCGTGACGAGAAGGAACTCGTCTGCATGGTGGGCAAGTCGTGCAATTGCTTCGTGCGCGGCGTTGGGTTGCGCATTGCGGATCCGTTGCCGACGCTCTAGATACCAGTCCCAAACTAATTGCGGTTCGCGCGCGAACGCTTCAGGGGTGGCCAGCTTTGCCGGATCAAGATTCCTCCAGTAGCCGTCCTTTCCGCGAAAGGTCGGGATGCCGCTTTCAGCGGAAACGCCCGCACCGGTCAGAACGAGAACACGCACACGAAAATGCGCGTTGTAGCGGCGCTTGTGTCAAGCGCCGATGACAAATAATCAAATACCTGTCGAAAAAGATCGCTTTGCTAATTGCACTGCCTTATCAGTCAGCCACCATGAAACAAGAGTTTCTCATTTTCGTCGTCCTCACGTTCTGCGCGTCAGCTGCAGTTTTCAGTGCTCCTGACACTCCAGAAACGCGGCGCCGTGAAGCTGAACGTTATCTCCAGGTTAGCCCACCAAAGGCGCTGTTCGAGGACATGGCTGATAAAATGGCTGCAACGCTCCCGGCGGATCAACGTGAGCAATTCAAGAAATTAATGACTACCCAGGTGGATATTGCCGCATTATCCAAAGCGATGACAGATGCGATGGTAAAAAATTTCACCACTGAAGAGTTGAAGGCGTTGGCCGATTTTTACGGCTCGCCCGTCGGAAAATCGGCGATGCAAAAATTTGGTGCTTACATGGCCGACATAATGCCGGTCGTACAGGCTGAGATCATGAAAGCCGCCGCAAAGATGAACCATTGATTTCGCGGATTAGATGCTGCCGAATCAATCGCCCCACTGAGACGCGTGAATCAGTGCTGTAGCCGCGGCCCTGTGGGCCGTGCAACCGTGCGAAACCAAGCGTAAATCGGAACCGGCCACAGGCGGTTGCTACAACTCCGGATCAATTGCCACGCAAGACCTGCACGACTGCGTACAAAAGCGATGCGAGGACGCATCTGCATTCCAACTCCGAAAGCTTTCGCGAGTCCAGCGCTTCCGCGCGAAAATTTGGCTGACCTCTGACTTCTGACATCAGACTACTCCCAGCCGATCTGGCGTCCTTTGTTTGTTCTTCAAGCCAGGTCATTAGCGCGACTTTCCGAAACATTACGACGTTTCAGTTCAGCGAAAAATTTCGTCAGATTCCCGGATCTTTCTGATGAGCAAGTGCTTTCGCTGGATCCACCCCAGTTCGCCGGAGCATTTCGGCGAAACGCGGATCGGAGCGGAGCGGGCGAAACTCTGGAATGAAATAGTTTACCGCCGCGTATTGCTCGAAGCCATGCTCCAGCCAGCGAAACGCTTCATCTTTTTCGCCTAGAGCGACGTAGATGCTCGCGATCACA
>JBKPBJ010000070.1:0-3311 GCA_046726875.1 Verrucomicrobiota bacterium | reverse complement strand
CGCTTCGCGACCGTGGCCTCGAAAGGATAAAGATTGACCGCGACCAGGTCGATCGGATCAAAGCCGCATTCACGCGCTTCTGCTTCGTGTTTAGTGTTCCCGCGCTTGTAAAGAAGCCCGCCATGCACGCGGGGATGCAAGGTTTTTACACGGCCATCGAGCACTTCAGGAAATGCGGTGAAACTCGAGATCTCGCGCACTGGAATTTTTTCTTTCTTCAGCAGGACTGCCGTTCCGCCTGTGGAAATGATATCCACCCCCTGGCCTTCCAACGCACGAGCAAACGCAGCGACGCCGGTTTTGTCAGAAACGGAAATGAGAGCGCGGCGGATTTTCATGAGAAAGTTAAAAGAGTTACAACAGTTACAAAGTTAAAACGGTTTCGCTCTATAGATTGTAACGTTTGTAACGATGTAACTTTGTAACTTTTCCTCGATCGCATCAGCGGTCGAGGAGGACGTTCTTGGCCACGGGATATAGCACCGGGCAGCAGCCGATGGTTTCGCAAAATGCTTTGCTGAAATGACTCAGGCTTGAATAGCCCACTTCCGTCGCGGCTTCCGTCACATTGTAACGGCCGGTGCGCAACAACTCGGCCGCCCGTTCCATGCGAACGTTTCGCAAGTATTGCGGGATGGTATGACCGACTTCGCGCGAGAAAATTCTGCTTAGATAAAACGGGCTGCAGCCCACCTCTTGCCCCAGCATTTCCAGCGTCGGCGGGTTCGCCAGGTCACGCGTCAGAATCTCCTTCACCCGTTCCACTCGTTCGCGCGCCAAACGTTTCTGACGCATGCAGAAAAATTCGGGATCTTTCGGTGCAAAGAAAAACTGCGCCATGAGCTCCAAGGCTTTGCCCTGATACCAAAGAATCTGTGCTGCTTTCGCGACCGGAGGCTCTGCCAGGCTCGCCACAACGCTGCGCTGCTGCATCGTCATCGGGCGCGCGGGCGCGACCACGTTCTCCTCTTTGTCTCCAAAAAGTATGCGGCGAATCTCGGGTTCAAGGTCGGCTTCATTCTGTGCAAGCTGTTTCCGCAAATGCTCGCGCGAAAATTCGAGCGTCACGAATTGATGATGATCGTGGGCGCGACGCGACGCGGGCAATGGCCCATCGGCAACAGCATAATAGCCGCAATTGCCCGGCAGATAATCGCTGCGCGTGTCGCCAGCTCCGCCAACGGCTCCATGTCCGTTGAGATTCAGGCAAAACTCCAGGCTATTGGGATGAAACGTGCGCCCCCAGTTAAACGAATGCGCAATGCGAAAGTCGTGCCACTCGATCGCGACACCGATCTTGTCGACATCTCCGTACAACGGACGCCATCCGTCTTTCAGTTCGCGCCATGCAGCTTGTTCCGCTGCGCAACCAGGATTCATCTTGCGTAACTTACGGGTGCTGCTGCGGAAAATGCAAGGAAGGTTTGACTTCCTGCAACGCATCGCGGTCCCACTTTCCCAGGATTGACGCCGCGTCATACGTGCTCTGCGCGAAATCGAGCAGGACTTGATCCGGTTTTTCGGCCGTCCGCACCTCGTCATATGGCAACATGAACTCCCGAAATTTCGGTTCGTACAAGGCTGCCGCCGGCTGGACCTTCGCTTCTGTAAACCCCGGTGGTTCGGGATAGGCGTACGAATAAAAAATCGGCGTCGGCGCAGCGGCGTTGCCCGGCCAAAAACCGAGGCTGCTCACCTCCTGCGAGTACGCCTCTCGCGTAATTGCATCGGGCAGATGCGGGATCCCGCCTGGATGCGGCGGCGCCGGCCGCCCCGAAAACCGCGTAACCGCCAAGTCAAAGCTGCCCCAGAAAAAATGCACTGGGCTGCATTTGCCGCAAAAACGCGAGCGAAACCCCTTGAATACGCGATCGCTCTGGACGAGGACGCGCCAGAACCGGTTGGCATATTCGGGATCATAGGTGTGGTGCTCCTCGTCGCGATCGAAAGGGATGGGATTTGGAATCTCGTTAGGTAGCATGTTAATCTTAACCGGCAGTTCCAAATCATTCAGCGCCTTCATGACAGTCTCATAGAACTTCGCGACTGATTGCGATTGCAACTTCAGGATTCGCGTTGCCCCGTCGCTCTTCAAAATGCGCAATTCGTGATCGATAAAATCAAAACGAATCTCGAAGGTGTGGAATTCATGCGGGATTGGGGACGTCGTTAGGCCGCGAGAGGTTACGTAAAGCGTGACGTGCCATGAATGGTTCGTCCATGGACTCAAGGTCAGGCGAATTTTGCCCACGATCTGCGTCCACATGTGCAGGGTCGTCGCGGTATCCTGCCACTCTGCAAAGGGCAGAGGCGGCCACGGATTTAATGAATCATTCATCGCATCTTTTTGCACGAGGGCTACCTCTCCCTTCCCAAGGGAGAGGGGGAGGGTGAGGGTTGACACGTGACTCCTTGAACGCCTCAAAACCCCTCACCTCAATCCTCTCCCCTTCTGTAAGGGGAGAGGCGACAGAAGCGAGAGCGTCATCAGTTTCCATATAAAACTGTGTATGAGCCGCTACTCCCGATTAATGAAATCCGAAAACGACCGCCTCACCCGCTCAAATATTCCGCGCGCCTCTTCCTGTGCTCGGTTGAAACCGTGCTTGATGGATCGTTTTGCGCTCCTGATGACGCCGGGTCCGCCTGCCTGATCATAGTCGCCCTCGACGTCGTTCATGGTCGCACCGGCAAACATGCCCTCCGTTCGCATCACAGTGCCGCGCGTCCCGCCGACGTAGATCGTGCCGACGGGACGAGACGATCTGTTTCGGAGAGTCACAACCCACATCGGTTCGCCGCGATCGTCCGTGCGCAAGGTGTAATCGGCTGTTGCAAAACTCGTGTGCGACGCCTCCGCTGTATGACTCGCCACCGCGTACGCGCCACTCGAATCCAGATTTAAGCGCGAGACATCGATCGTTGCGCCTTCAGTGGAACCTGCTACGTCCCGGTCCCCCTCGTCGTCGGAATCAATCTTTCCATGAGTAATTTCCAGTTCGCGCACGCCGCGATCCTGCGGATCTTCCACAACAATTTTCCATCTCTCCGGCTGCGGATCGCCCTTAATGCCACTGATCGACACAATTTGATGCAGAGCTTCGCGACCGAATTCGCCGCCGACCACACGCAACGCTTCGTACGCAGTAGCATTTTCCTCCGCCCAGACGGGTGTTGCCACAAGCAAAAGCCCAACCCACACTCGCCACATCCGGCAAAATTGAACAGCGCTTTGACTAACTGTCCATCGGCTTTTTCGCATTGCGGCATATCTCGTCGCATTTCAAAACACGCTCACCCTTGAATCACCA
>JBKPBJ010000069.1:0-2388 GCA_046726875.1 Verrucomicrobiota bacterium | reverse complement strand
TCCGAAAACTCTGCAATGACGAGCAGCTGTGACGAATGTGCCTTACCTAGATCAGCAATTCGTAGGAGAGAATACTCAGGCAATAGATCGCTGCGGTTTCCACTCGCAGGATGATTGGTCCGAGTGTGATTGGCTGGCAGCTGTGACGGCGCGCGAGGGCAAGCTCCGCAGGAGTGAAGTCACCCTCAGGCCCAACCAGCATCAATACGCTTCGAGGACGATCACCGTGCTCGCTGGAATAGGTTTGAAGAATTTTCTTTAAGTGCAGCGCATCGGGCTGGAGCGATCCGATTAGCCGAAGATCGAATGCCGTGGCAGATCCCTGTAGTGGCAGCCGTGCCGGCTGCGATCGCGAACCTTCTGCAGGCGACACGCCTGCCTCTACAGCGGAAAAAAATTCTGCTAATTTTTTCGGCGCGTGAACGCGCGGCAGCCAATTCTGACCGCATTGCTTGGCCGCTTCGATGGCGATCTGCTGCCATTTTGTCTGTTTTTGCGAGGCACTTTCGGAATCGAGCTGCACAACGGTGCGGTCGGAAATGATAGGTGCAATTTCGGCTGCGCCGATCTCTACGGCCTTCTGCACAATCAGCTCCATGTTTTTGCCTTTTGGGATTGCCTGTCCCAGAACAATCCCGCAGCGCAACGGTGGCGTCTCCGCTTCATGCAATTTTCGCAATCGAATCTCGTGGTCGGCGACATTCGCAATTTCTGTAGTGAGTTCGCATCCTTTTCCATTAAAGAGAACAAGCTTGTCTCCGGGTTGCATGCGCAGGACGTTGCGCGCGTGGTGGGCTTCGGAGCCGGTCAATGTGAGTGCGCGAGAATCCCAGCTCTCCGGCGAGATATAGAAGCGGTGCATGTGACTGATGCGACCGATACGACCTACGAGTAGGTAGCTGCGATTTGCGAATTCAATGGCATAACATTCTGCAGTGATTTGCTGATCGGCAGCTCTAGACCGCGCTCTTTAAGCACCGCGATCACGCTCTCAGTAGGAATGTTCCCAACCAACCTATCCTGTGCGAATAGGCATCCTCCGAGGCCGCCGATGGCAGAATCAAAACGGCGGCAACCGGCGTCATACGCAGCAAGTACTTTCGATTCAGCTTGGGCGGGCACGCTGTGGAGATGCACGCCGATGTCGCAGTCGGGGTACTGACTTCTCACGGATTCAAACACACTGCGAATCAAATCAGGGCCTGCCATGCCGACGGTATCAGCGAGCGAAACGAACCGTATACTAAGGTCGATAAGTCTATTGACCGCCTCGCGAATTATCGTTTCATCCCACGGATCGCCATACGGGTTTCCGAACGCCATCGAAATGTAAGCCACAGTGCTTAGCCCCGTACGGTCTGCTTTTCTTTTGATCAATTCCAAAACTTTGTAGCACTCGTCCACTGTCTGATTCTGATTTTTGCGCAGAAATGTCTCAGACACCGAGCAAGGGAAACCCAGAGTCGAAACTGCTTGCGTGGCGATGGCGCGCTCCGTCCCTTTTTCGTTCACCACTATCCCGATGATCTCAACGTCGTTAGGCACATCGATTTGTTCCAACACCTTTTCGCTGTCGGCCATCTGCGGAACGGCCTTGGGAGAAACAAAACTGACCGCATCGATGTGTTTGAACCCCGCATCAATCAGGGCGCGCAGGTAACGCGCCTTCAGCTCGGTGGGAATTTGCCGGCCGAGGCCCTGCCACGCGTCGCGCGGGCATTCGATCAGTGTGACGGCGTTGCGAACCACGGCATTGCGGCGCCTTATTTGAAAAATTCCTTCGCGCGATCGAAAAAACTTTTGCGCATTGGAGTGTTTTCCTCTCCACAAAGCTCGGCGAACTCCTCGAGCTTGCGGCGTTGCTCCGGATTCAAGCGCGACGGCACTTCGACAATGAGCCTCGCAAATAAATCGCCGTGACTGCGGCCGTTCACGTTCGTGATGCCTTTGCCACGGAGCTTGAACATTTGTCCGCTTTGGGTGCCTGCGGGGACTTTAACATGCGCCTTGCCTTCAAGCGTCGGCACGTCGATTTCGCCGCCCAAAGCCGCAACGGAGAACGGGATTGGCACCTCGCAATACAACTCGTCTGCTTCACGGTGAAAGATGTTGTGCTCCTTGATGTGGACCACCACATAAAGGTCGCCTGCTGCACCGCCACCGATGCTCGCCTCGCCGTTTCCCGGCGAACGTAATCGAGTGCCCTCACGAATTCCGGCGGGAATCTTCAGCTTGATTCGGCTTAGCTTTTCAACGCGTCCTTCGCCGCGGCATTTCTGGCATGGTTTTTCGATAATCTCACCTGCGCCGTGGCAGCGTGGACATGTTTGCGAGACATGAAAGAACCCACGCGAACTGATGACCTGTCCGCGCCCAGCACACGTCGGA
>JBKPBJ010000068.1:0-5451 GCA_046726875.1 Verrucomicrobiota bacterium | reverse complement strand
GGCGACCAATCGTAATCGTAAATGTGAAGATCTGGCGGTGACACCTGGCGCAACTGCTCGTTCGCAACATCGAGAACAGCAATTCGCTGATTGTGAATGGCAGTGTCGATTACGCCGGTTGTCGCAGGCGCGGCCATCAATGGCCCGCCGCCGCCCGCGCCTTCGATGTACAGAAAGGCAATCTGTTTGCGGTCGTGCGACCAACGCGGCCGCACTGCGTATCCATGTAGCTTGGTAATTTTCTTGGCGTTGGAGGCGTCACTCTTCACGGTCCAGAGTTGCCGCTGGTCTCTTTCGCCGCCGCTCGAGAAAAACGCCAGAGTCTTAGAATCGGGTGACCACGCGGGATCGAAATCAGTCCTCTCACCGGTGATTGGAAGTTGAACGAGTTTAGCCGGCACGTTTCCGGACGTTTCGCGGATACACGTCTGCTTTGATGTTGTTGCAGCGGTCGATTGCACCCATGCCAAATGCGTTCCATCGGGAGAGAGAGCGACGTCGCCGTACAAAACAGTCTTGCCCAGCTGTTGCGTCAACTGCTGCATATTTTGAGCTGTTAAAGTCATTGGCAGGAGACAGGCCAAAAAAAAATGCTTCATGTTCTGATTCTGACGAAGGCTTGACCAAGCAGCAAGGCATCAAGGTCGTAGAGGTCAGACAATCAGATGTCAGAGAACAGACATTGTTGTGTTAAACTCTGCAAGTGAGAGCGACCCCGGTGTTGAATTTGATTGTTTTGCTGCTGTCGACAGCGGTCCTCATTGGAGGTGATCTTCCGCGGGAGCGAATCGTTTACACGACGGTGCGCCCGGCAAATTGGGAACTTTATCTCTTCGACCACGGTGCCGTATCCAAACAAGTTACCAATGATCCAGCGCTGGATTATGATCCAACCTTCTCACCAGATGGCCGCTGGGTCGTCTTTTGTTCCGAGCGATCAGGAAGTCCGCAGCTTTATACCCTTGATCTGGACAATCCCGATTCACCAAGGCCGCTGACCCAGGGTCCTTTTATGAATGCCGCGCCAGTGTTCGCGCCGGATGGGAAGTCGTTGCTGTTCGTGAGCGATCGAGATGGAAACGCCGACATTTTTTCCATGGCCTTTCGGCGTGGCGATTCCGCTCCAGCCGAGAAAGCGGTGAATCTCACGAAAAATTCTGGAGGTGATTTTCGCCCTGCTATTTCGCCTGATGGAAAAACCGTCGCCTTCAGTAGCGACCGCGATACATGGATCGAAATGATCAATGACCGCTCGACGGCAATCCGCTGTGAAATTTATCTAATGAACATTGACGGCTCGAATCCGCGACGCCTAACAAATTCAAACGCGTTCAACGGCTCACCGGTATGGTCGCGTGACGGGAAAACAATCTATTTCTATTCAGATCGTGATGGTGGGGCGTTTCGTATTTGGGCGATGGACGCAGATGGCGGACATCCGCATGCGTTCACGCCGAAAGAACGGCCTGGGTTGTCACCCGCGGTCATGCCGACCGGTCGCATCGCTTTCGCGGAGAAAACGATCAACGGATATCGAATCACGTCGGTTGCGCCGGACGGCGGCGACATTCGAATTGAGAGCGGAACGCAACAGGATTGTCGCAGTCCGGCCTTCGATCAGCGCGGCCGTATGGTTTGCACTGGAAAAGGATCACTCGCCGGGATGTTACTCGTTTCGAATGGCCGACCGTTTCTCACTCGCGGCGCCCATGAAGAAATTCATTTGCCAGATCGAATTATCGATCTTCAAGCGGTGCATCGCTCGTTTTGCTCAATCAGTCCCGACGGCCGCGAATTCGCGAGCGGACAGCTAGTTAGTGACGATTCGTCCAACATGCGACTCGTGCTCACTCATCTTGATGGATCGAATGCACGTGAAATTTTCCGGTCGCCAAAGACGGACGATGTTTGGGCAACAAGTTGGGCGCGTCGCGCCAATGTGATTGCATTTACCACCGGACCGCAGTTCGCACCCGATGACGCCATTGTCGATGTTTGGGTCGTTCGCGCAGATGACTCGAAGCCGGCAACGAACTTGACCAGCGGCAGGTTCCGCAACAACGCTTTTCCCGATTTGACGGCCGACGGAAAAGAGATGGTTTTTCGCAGCACACGTGATGGGAACAAGGAAATCTATCTGATGAACTCCGACGCAACAAACGTGCGCCGCATCACGAGCAATTCTGCGGACGATACGATGCCCTCGATTTCACCGAGTGGTGACATGATCGCGTTCAGCTCGGATCGCGCCGGTGGTCAGTTTCAGATTTATTTGCAGCCGATCAAAGAGGGCAAACCAGCCGGGCCTCCGCGGCAAGTTACACACGGATTTTCCCCCAACATGCACTCGCGTTTCTCTCCGGACGGCAAGTGGCTGGCGTACGCTTCCGCACGCGGCTGGCTCAATGACGAGTACCCGCTTTCGAACGACAATCCACAGCCTTACGGGGAACTGTTTGTCGCACCGATCGATGGAAACGCGGAACCGATCCGGCTGACTCACAATAAATGGGAGGACAGCATCCCATCGTGGGGCGTGTTCAGCGAGTAGGCAGACTGGAAATCAGAACGCAGATGACAGCGCACAGAACAGAGATCACACGTTTACGAGTGGCGACCAATCATTCGACCAGGTACCATCAACCGATGGCTCGACTCCAAATCCGCTTGGCAGCATCGAGCGATTCGAATGCACTGGCGGAATTGCGTTATCAATTTCGCTCTGAAGCCGGATCGGCAACGGAAGCCAAATCGCTATTTGTGCGCAGATGCGCGTCCTGGATGAAAAAACGATTTCGCTCCGGCTCCCGCCCGTGGAGCTGCTGGGTTCTCGACGACGGCAAACAGTTGCTTGGGCATGTTTGCGTGCAGGTGTTTGAGAAACTCCCTAATCCAGTTAAGGACGAGCCTGAGCTTCACGCTTACGTAACGAACTTTTATGTTATCCCGGAAATGCGCGGCCAGGGATTTGGAAAAAGGTTGCTGGACAAAGCGCTGTCATGGTGTCGCGCTCAGCGAACCGACGCGATTATTCTCTGGGCGACTCCTGGAAGCAGGTCTCTTTATCGCCGATGCGGCCTGGCTGAGCCTACGGATATTTTCGAACTGCGACATGGCAGATGAGCGTTTTATCAAGGCTCGCTAGGTTCGCTTGTTGCCCTTCGCTCGATTCGTCCGACGTTGGCGTCCATGTTTAGCCGGTTTTGGAATCGTCTTCCTGCAATCGTGCGCGGAATTCTTGTCGCCGAGTTGGTTGTAACTATCGGCACGATTCCGCCAAGCATTGCGGTGATCCTGAATTTGCGAACGTCCCCTTGGATTCCATGGATGCTCGTTGTAACTGTTGCGTGGCTCTCATTTTTCTGGTGGTACGTAAGTGGACACGGGTGGCCACGGAGTACGCAGGAAGCCCGACGGCGCGATCTGCGTGCGCCATCGCTGTCGAAGCCCGCATGGACATGGGCGCTGATTGCCGGAACATTTGGAATTACCGGCACGATCGCGATGGCTTTCGTGACGGCGCGTGTGGCGCATCTGCTGCGGGAGGCGTTTGCCGCACCAATGGATTTCTCAAAGTACGGGGCGCTGACATTGATCTGCGCGATTGCCTGTATTAGCGCAACCGCAGGCGTTGTAGAAGAAGCAGGCTTTCGCGGGTTCCTAATCTCGCCGATCCAGCGACGACATGGTTGGACGATCGCGATCCTGATTAGCGGGATCATGTTTTTTCTCGATCATCACTTGAGTCATGCCTATGCGACGCTCGTCTTCCTGCCATTCTTCCTTGCGATCAGTGTTGTCCACGGATTGCTGGTCAAATACAGCGGATCAATTCGGCCGTCGGTGCTGCTGCATGCGCTAGCTGATTTTATTGTGATTCCTGTAAGCTATGGCCTGGTCGGATCGTTTTCCGTTGAGTCGGTTGCGGTCACAGGAATCGACCGGCAATTCATCGTTTGGATCGCTGTAATGGTGACATGTTTTGCTGCGTTTGTACCTGCCCTCAGGGTATTAAGAGCGCGAAGCGAAAACACACGGTGAAAGCACGCCAGCCGAATCCGATTCAATCCTGCGGATTGCGACTTACCTCCGAAGCGCCTTCGTGAAGCGAACCAGTTCGTCCGCGACTTGCTCGATGCGCTGAGCGATCTTTTTATCCGTGATGCGCTCGCCTTCGAAAGCCTCGCTGGTCGCAAAGGCGAATCGGGGAACAATGACGCAGCGAAAATCGAGCATGAGGCTGTTAGCATACGCCATCACCGACATGTAACTGGCGTGACCACCCGCGGCGCAAAGGAAACCGACGATCTTATTTTCCCACGCACTCCCAGTCAGCTCGATCATGTTCTTGGTCGCCGCGGCGACGTCGTAATTGTACACGGGCGCAGCAATCAGGATGCCGTTGGCGCTTTCAATCGCCGCGGCCAATTTTCTCGATCCAGGCATGCCATAACACTTATCGGCATCACACAGCGGCAGGTCCATCTCGCGGATGTCAATCCAATCACAATCAATTTTCTTTTTTTGCAGATGCGCAAACGCTATCCGCCCCATTCGGCGGCTGTTGCTATCAGGATTGCCGCTGGTGCTGATCACAAGATGCTTCGGCATGGAGGAAGCCTAAAAGCAAACGCCCAACACTCAACGTCCAACCCGCCTCCGCCGTGTACGGGCTCCGCCGTGGCGAGCGCCCAACGTCGAAATTCAGATACTGGATGTACGGTCGTATGGGACGATGTTGTCCCACTCGTCAGCCGATGAACGCGCAACAAAGGCGACCACTGGTTCGGTGTCGCTCATGTTGAACACCTCGTGCGGCACACCAGGTTTGATGTAGATGAAATCGCCGGCCTGATTTTCGATCACCTGTTTGAGCCCGTCACCGAATTCGTGGCGCACTTTTCCTTCGATGATGTACAGGATCACTTCGAAGCCGACGTGAATATGGGCGTACGCGACGCCGCCTGGCGGGATCATAGCGATGTTTGCCGACAGTCTTGTCGTTCCCACGTTCTTGCGAGACATGCCCTGTTTGTAATGGATGCCATTCCAATCGCGCCGCGTGCCGCCGCCGCGAATCGTTAGTACTCCGCCGTGATCTTCGACCGCACTCGTGTCGATCTTGTCTTTGTCGCTTTTCATCAGCTGAAACGTCCAACGCTGACTGCCGAACGTCCAATCTCGGATTTCACAAATCTGGGCGCGCGCGATTCTTTTCCAGGACGACGAGTGCGATCCCGCCCAAGACCGCAAGGGAGGCAAGCAGATAACGCAAAGTGAGCGGTTCGCCGAGCAATAGGATTCCGCCACCGGCGGCGAGAACCGGGACGCTAAGTTGAACAGTAGCAGCGCTGGTAGCTTTCAGGCTCGGCAGCACGCTATACCAAATCACATAACCAAGACCTGATGTGACCGCGCCCGAGATAATTGCGTAAATGACTCCGGCAAGAT
>JBKPBJ010000067.1:0-10979 GCA_046726875.1 Verrucomicrobiota bacterium | reverse complement strand
GCCACGCAATTCGGCGCGAGCCACTCCGGAAGCCTAGGATCGTACCAGTCAGTATTGAGCATGAACGGCGAACGCATCATCATTCCACTGCGTCGATAGAACCATTGCTCCTGCTCGTGTGAAGTTGGCAAACCGCTGGGGTCCATCAGCGCGATTTTCCACTGAAATTGAACCCGCCCGTCATAACGCCTTTTCAATTCCGCCCACGTCGGCTCGGACCAGAAACACCAGCTTGAAATGACATCGAGATAGTCAGTGACAGTGATGGTCATGCTGGAATGTTAAAAAGGTTAAAAGAGTTACAAGTTTTAAGGTTACCACTTTGAAGCATCGAACTAGCCACGCCCATGGTTGGCAGGTTGAGCGAACCGAAACAGCTCTGATTTTATATTTAGCATCGCTGCTACAAGAGAATCAGAGATTCTTCGCTTCGCTCAGAATGACAACAATGTCGTTTTCGTTTTAACCCTTCAACGCTTTAAGGAATCACGCCGGTTTCCGCATCTCACGGTGAATCTCAATCACATTCTTCTTTTTCTGGCCATCGTCTCGCCGCTGCTGGTTTTGGCACGCGCGTGGCGACCCAGCGCGCCCTATCACGGGTGGCGGCTTGCCGCGCTTGTCGTGCTCGGGGCTACGGCCATCGCGTGGCTTCTCTGGCCTGATGCGAGCGGATATTTCGGCGGTGCAGCATGGTTTCTTCTGTTGTTTCTGCCGGCAATTGGATTGCGGAAAATGACGCAACTGGCTGCGCGAGGAAATTACCGATCGGCCGGAAACATCGCCACGGCTCTTCAAATTGTGCATCCCACGGCTGAGCTGCGCGAGCAAGTCCGCCTGTTTCGCCGTTTCGAATCTGATCCTGCGCTTCGAAGTAATGCCGATCCGGTTGGCGTCGATCACGAAATCGAGCGTTCCACTCGACGCACTCAGCTTCGAGGCGCGCCGGCGGTGTTCGTATTGATTGTGATTAACGTCCTCGTTTTCCTATTCGAGATTTCAGTTGTTGATTGGAACGATCCAATAGCTCTCCATCGAATCGGAGCGCTCGAGCCGTTGGCGGTTGTTGCACAAGGCGAATACTGGCGCCTGTTCACGGCGCTTTTTCTCCATGGCGGATTTTTGCATCTCGGGTTCAACCTGTTCGCGCTGTATGTTCTCGGACCGCCGCTCGAGCGCGCCATCGGCACAACGCGATTTCTCGCGTGCTATCTAGTTTCCGGGCTCGCCTCCAGCGCAGGTGTAGTCGCTCTAAACGAGATCGGGCTAGTTCACGTAGCTGAACTCATAGGCGCTTCGGGTTGCATCATGGGCGTGGTCGGCGCGTGGGCTGGATTTTTACTGCGACACCATCATGCGCCATTCGCGAAACAGCGGCTCGCAAACATCGCGCTGATCGTCGTCATCCAGATCGCGTTCGATCTTTCCACGCCGGGAGTCAGCATGTCCGCGCACATGTGCGGATTGGTTGCGGGATTTTTTCTTGGGCTAATCCTCGCCACAGGTAGGGGCGATTGACCTCAATCGCCTACACGGTTTGGGTAAACCGCCCTAACGCTTGATCAGTCATGAAAGGCGTTATCACGCTCACCAATATCAGAATCGGGGGTAAAACTTGCCCGATCACGTTTTCTCGATTAACTGCGGCTCTGTTCGCGGGGGTGTTTAAATGGTAATTTTTCGAATCTGCATCCGCGCAGCCGGCTACAGAAGCCGCTGAAACACATGCCGAATTTTCAAACTTATAACGTCACTCCGATCCTGCCGGCGACGCTCGAGCCGCTAAGGGAGCTGAGTTTCAATCTCTGGTGGACATGGGAGCCGGCTGCCCGGCGTCTGTTCCGGGAACTCGACCGTGAGCTGTGGAACCGGACCAATCATAATCCAGTGCGCATGCTGCAGCTTTCGCGGCAATCCCGCCTGGAAGAGCTGGCGCAGGACAAAGATTTTTTACGCGAGCTCAAGCAGGTGTTCCAACAGTTCGAGAAATATCTCGGACGACGCGACACTTACGGGAAAACCGGCCCCGCCGCTGCGATCAAGAATCCCATCGCTTATTTTTCCGCCGAATTCGGCTTTCACGAATCAATTCCTAACTATTCCGGCGGCCTTGGCATCCTGGCTGGCGATCACTGCAAATCCGCCAGCGATCTTGATCTGAATTTTGTGGCGATGGGGCTGCTCTATCGCCACGGGTATTTTCGCCAACAGATCGACAAAGACGGCGTTCAGTTGGCGATTAATCTCAATCAAAATTTTTATCACCTGCCGATCCGGGAGGTTCGGCGCGGCGACACCAAACTTCTCATCTCAGTTCCGATTCTCGACCGCGAAGTTTTTGCCAGGCTATGGGAATTGCGTGTCGGCCGCGTTAACGTCTATCTGCTCGACACGGACATTCCCGAGAACAGCGCCGAAGACCGACTGATTACCGCGGAACTTTACGGCGGCGACTTGGAGATGCGCATGCGTCAGGAGATCATGCTCGGCATCGGCGGCGTGAAAGCGCTCACCGCGCTCGGGATTCAGCCAGACGTATTTCAAATGAACGAGGGACACTCAGCGTTTCTCGCGCTAGAGCGGATCCGTCTGAATGTCGTCGAGAAGAGGCTGGACTTTTATTCCGCCCTTCAGGTCGTTGCGGCCGCCAATGTCTTCACCACGCACACGCCGGTTCCCGCCGGCAACGATACTTTTTCGCGCGAATTGATGCAGAAATACTTCGGTAAATTCGCAAAGGAACTCAACATCCCATTCGACGAACTGTTCTCGTTCGGCCACACACGACTTAACCCCAATGAGCCGTTCAGTATGACTATCCTGGCGCTGCGTCTCAGCCGCCACGCGAATGGTGTCAGCAAATTGCACGGTGAAGTGAGCCGCTCGCTCTGGAAAGATGTGTGGTCGGGTGTTCCGATGCACGAGGTGCCGATCACCAGTATCACAAATGGTGTTCATACGAAAACTTGGATGGCACCGGAATTTGCGGCGCTTTATCGCAAACATCTCGGCGATTGGGAGGAGCACCTGAGCGAGCCGGATTTTTGGCGCGGCGTCATCGACATTCCCGACGCGCAACTGTGGGAGACGCATCAACAACTCAAACGCCGCCTTATCGATTTTGTTCGCGACCGCGAACGACAGCGCCGCGAACGCCTCGGCGAATCGCCGGAGTCAATCCGCAGCGTCAATCGAATTCTTGATCCGGAAATTTTGACCGTCGGTTTCGCCCGCCGGTTCGCCACATACAAGCGCGGCGCGCTGTTGTTCAGCGACACGGAACGATTGAGACGCTTGGTGAACGATGCCACCCGCCCGGTGCAATTCATTTTCGCCGGCAAAGCGCATCCGCGCGATGAAGCAGGCAAGGCGCTGATCCAGGAAGTTTACAAATTCAGCCGCCAACAAGGCCTGGAAACTCGTGTCATTTTCGTTGAGGACTACGACAGCTACATCGCGCGGCGCCTCGGGCAGGGAGTCGATCTTTGGCTGAATCATCCGCTGCGACCGCTCGAAGCCAGCGGCACCAGCGGAATGAAAGCAGCGCCAAACGGCGGGATCAATCTGAGCGTGCTCGACGGCTGGTGGCGCGAAGGCTTCAACGGCAGCAACGGCTGGGCCATTGGCGGTGAGATTGATAACGGCAGCACTGAATTCCAAAACGAAGTGGACGCCAGCAGCCTGTATCAATTGCTCGAGAATCAAATCGTCCCGCTTTATTACGCCAAACCGGACGGCAAACTTCCCCTCGCCTGGCTGCAACTGATGAGAGAATCCATTCGTAGCGTTACGCCTGTCTTCAACACACAGCGCATGGTGAAGGAATACACGGAGCAACTTTATATTCCCGCCGCCCAGGCTTACGAAAATTTCGAACGCGACGGCTGCGGCGCAGCTACGCAACTCAGCCAGTGGAAAAAGCAGATCCGTAAGGATTGGCCGCAAGTGCAGATTTATGACGTCCAAGTCGCCAACAAAGATCGGCAAAGTATTTCAGTGGGCGAATCGTTACAGATCAACGCCCGCGTGCATCTGGGCGCAGTCGATCCGCAACACGTGCGCGTAGAAGCGTATCACGGCGAAGTGGACAACGGCGACCTCAGCAATCCTACCGCCACCGTGCTCATTCAAAGCACCCAAGCCGACGGCGACGGCAACTATGTTTACCAAGGCAGCGTTCCCGCGACTGAAAGCGGCACCTACGGTTTCGGCGTACGCGTCGTTCCCACGCATCCCTGCCTGATGCAGGAGCACGAACTTCGCCTCATCACGTGGTCGTAGCTGTAGCCACGCGCCTGAGGCATGTCTGCCGCATGCGCACAGTTCTGACGAACACTTTGTCCCCAATCGAAAAGTATAAAACCAAGGCTCCGCTTAGTGGGAGACGACCGTGGCGGGAAATGAACTGCGCGCGAAACCTCACCTCCGACACGTTGATCGCATGGGCGCTTTCCATTTATTTGTTGTTACTAAACTTAAAGACTTTGCTGTAGCGACGGCCGCGTGGGCCGTCACTTTGTTCAATCGAGCAGGCGTTTGATACAAACGCCTCTACAATCGGATTTCGCTCCACTGCTTGGCGTGACATCTCTCGGATTCTGGGGTTTGCTTTAAAGAATTCGGCGCTCATACGCCGGCACAAATGACTGCAATTGAGCAATCGATCGAAGAAAGAATTGAGCGGCTGCAGACCGGCGGGATCATCGACATGCATTTCGATTTGCCGATGGATTTGTACGAAAAGCGCGAGCGCAGAGATGTTCTTGAAACGGAATTCTTGCCGGAATTCGAAACGGGTAACGTTTCTGCTTTAGGCGCGGCGATTTACATTGAGGACCGCTACCTGCCGCAGAACGGTTTACGTGTTGCGCTCGATCAAATTGCCCGATTGTACGCCGAAACAACAGCGTCGGAGCAGTTCGCGATTTGCAAGACCTATCGCGAAATTCAGGAAGCGCGCGACACCGGTCGGATCGCATTTCTTATCACGATGGAGGGCGTCGAGCCGTTGGGCAACGATTTGAATCAATTGCGCGTGTTTTACGAACTTGGTGTGCGCTCAATCGGACTTACACACGCGCGAACCAATGCGGCTGGGCACGGCGGAATTTTCGCAGCGAGCGGCTCGCCTCGGGAGGGTCTCACCGAATTTGGTCGCGATGTGGTGCGCCAATGCGAGGCGCTCGGCGTCATGATTGATCTTGCGCACATTAATCCAGCCGGGTTTGAGGAAATTCTCTCTATGACAACAAAGCCGCCGATCGTGTCGCACACCAACGTCCGCCGCTATTACGACATTGAGCGCAACATTAGTAATGAACAAATCAAGATGATCGGCGAACGCCGCGGCGTGATCGGCGTCAATTCGATCCTCGTGAGCCCGCGAGAAGAAGAAAGCACACTTGATCGATACGTGGATCACATCGTGCACATCGGGAATTTGATCGGGATTGATGAAGTCGGCATCGGCTTTGACTTCTTCGAGTTCATCTACCGCCAGTGGCCGGAGTCGAGGCAAAAAGAGCTAGCCGCAAAATTTACAACGCCCCACTTCATTCCTGAACTAACGAACCATTCGCATGCGCGCAACCTTACCCGCAGATTAATCGAGCGCGGGTTCACCGACGCTGACATCGAGAAAATTCTGCGCGGAAACTGGCTGCGAATTTTCAAAGAGTTGCTTTAGCGACTGCCTGGTCGGACCGGAACAGAGATGGTGTAAGTGATCAACGCACAAATGATCACCATCCCGATCATGGCGAAGATAAATATTCCATCGGCGATCTTCTCCAGGCGATGCATTCGGCGCCTCGACCGGGAGCGCAGCGCCCAGTAAGAGAGTAGGCAGGAAATCAGAAACAGCATCGCGTCTCCGGCCAGAAAGTCATCTGCCAGCGTGTCTGCAGTTCCAAGTGTAATGACAACACGGATCAATCCGATCACGGTCAGACAAACCCCGACCATCGCCGAGGACACAGTGAAAATGTGAATGCAGATATCCTGCTCCAGGTGCGTACGTGGGTCGCGCTCCCCGTCCGTTTCTCCTTCCATGCCGACCATTTATTAGACCGCCCGCGAAACCGACTGTTCAGACAATAACCACTCTGATAGGAAAACTTCAGCAGGGCACGGGAATCGCATTTGAAATTCATTAATCTCACGCGGCACACGGAGATCGGCGCGAACTCGTACTATCTTGAGATTGGCCGACACCGGCTTCTGCTCGATTGCGGAATGCACCCGAAAAATACCGGGGAGGACGCGCTGCCGTTTTTCAAATCAATCGCGGATCAGGAGATCGAGGCCGTCTTGATTTCACACGCGCATCAGGACCACATCGGCACCCTGCCTTTGGTCATGCGACGCTTTCCAGGCGCGCGAGTTTTCATGACCGAGGCCACGGCGGATGTGGGGAGTGTGCTTTTGCACAACTCCGTGAACGTGATGACGCGCCAACGCGAGGAGATCGGAGAAATGTCGTATCCGCTATTCACGCATCGCGAAATCGATCGCGCATCGGAACGCTGGCGCTGGTGTCCGTTACGCCAGCGCATTTCTATTGCCGGCGAACGCGCAGCCCAGCGCGAAAAGGACACGTTAACGTTCGAGTTCTTCGATGCAGGACACGTGCTCGGCTCGACGGGAGTAATGCTGCGCGCCCAAGGCCAAACGGTTTTTTACTCTGGCGACGTCAATTTCCACGATCAAACAATCATGCAGGCGGCGGTTTTCCCCGAAGAGAAAATCGATGTGCTTATCATGGAATGCACTCGCGGCGATCACGCGAAACCCGAGGGCTGGACCCGAGCCGGCGAAGAGCGACGCCTAGCGGAGGCGCTCGGCGCAGCATTCGAGCGTGAGGCGTGCGTGCTGATACCGGTGTTCGCGCTAGGCAAAACACAGGAGATTCTCGCGATGCTCCACAAGTTTCGCCGCCAGCGGCTCTTACCCGAGTTTCCAATTTATATCGGTGGTCTCAGCTCGAAATTCACGGACATCTACGATCGGCGCACACATACCACGCCTCGGCAATTGCCGCGCCTAAAACTCATGAGAGAAGTCGCGCCGTTCATCTTGAATGATGAAACCGTGCGCGATACGCCCGTGCGCGGCGGGCGGGTGTACGTTCTCTCCAGCGGGATGATGATTCCCAAAACGCTATCGAACGTTTTTGCCCGGCAAATCATCGAGGACCCGCAGCACTCGATCTTTTTTGTCGGCTACGCCAATCCAGAGTCGCCGGCGGGGCTGCTGCGCGATGCAGGCACAGGCGGCGAAGTTGCGCTTGATCCGGATAAACCGCCGCAACGCATCCGCTGCAACGTCGAGCAGTTCCAGTTCAGCGCGCACGCGACACGCGAGTCGCTCATCGATTATGCCAAAACAATTTCGCCGCGAAAAATTCTTCTCGTGCACGGTGACCCGGCGGCGGTCGAGTGGATGCGTGCGACACTATCGGACGAACTTCCCAGCTGCGGCGTAATTGTCCCCACGCCGGGAATGGAATTGGAAGTGTGAAAAGCGTAAATTCTCCACCTTGACTGGGTAAATTGTCGCATATCGAAACGATTTGGCGGTCATAGACCGCCGCTACAGCAAAATGATGAAAATTGCCTCCTGGAACATCAATTCGCTACGCAAACGGCAGGATCGGCTGTTTGCATGGCTTGAAGCAACACAACCGGACGTTGTCTGCCTGCAGGAGACCAAGTGTCCGGATGAGCAATTTCCGGCGCTAGCTTTAAAAGCGGCGGGTTACAGCGCCGCGTATCACGGAGAGAAATCGTACAACGGGGTGGCGATTCTGGCGAAGACGACGCTGCGCGATATTCGTGCTTCGCTTTGCGATGAGGTGGACGATCCGCAAGCGCGAGTTATCGCAGCGACAATCGGCCAGTTGCGGGTGTTCTCGATTTATGCACCAAACGGACAAGTCGTCGGCTCGCCGGCCTATGAATACAAACTGCATTGGTATCGGCGGCTCCGAGACTGCATCGCGAAAGAAAAATTTGTCGACCTCGTCGTGTGCGGCGATTTTAATGTCGCCCCGGAGGACATAGACGTTTACGACGCCGACCTTTGGCGCGGAGCCATCATGGCTTCGGACGGCGAACGCGCGGCTTTTCGTCAATTGTGCAGCCTTGGCTTACAAGACACGCTTCGAATCCATCACAAGCAAGGCCAACTGTTCAGCTGGTGGGATTATCAAATGCGCGCATTCGAGAAAAATCGCGGGCTGCGCATTGACGCTGTTCTGGCGAGCGAAAACCTGGCGAAAAAATGTATCGCCTCCGGTATTGATCGCCAAATGCGCAGCGGAAAAGACCCTTCCGACCACGCGCCGGTATGGGCGGAGTTTGCGTCATGACTCCGTCATCCCGAGCGACGTCGAGAGATCCCGTGGCATTACTTTAGGCTAGTATTACGGGATTCTTCGACTTCGCTTCGCTCCGCTCAGAATGACGGCTATTCAAATTGAACGCTTTGAACCGAACTAAACACCTTCGCGTTTCCAATCCCCCAGCAAAGCCACTCCTGATCTGGGACGGTGACTGTGATTTTTGTCGGTTGTGGATCGAGCGCTGGCGCGAAATGACCATGGGTAAGGTCGATTACAGCACTTATCAAAAAGCAGCTGACCGCTTTCCTGAAGTTCCAGGGCATGAATTCAATCTTTCGCTGGTCTTAATCGAACCGGACGGCACAGCGTTCTTCGCAGCAGACGCGGTGTATCGCTCATTAGCGTATCGAGGTCGGCGTTCGCGAGAATGGCTGGCGTGGACCTACGATCATGTCCCCGGGTTCGCGGCTGTTTCTGAAACCGGTTATCGCTTCATTGCTCGCCACCGGGAGTGGGCGTCAGCGGTTACGCGCTTGCTCTGGGGCAAAGACGTGCGGCGGCCCACCTACTTATGGGCGCGACGCTGGTTTCTGCGCGTACTCGGCGTGATCTACGTGATCGCCTTCGTCTCGCTTTGGGTCCAAGTAGACGGACTTGCCGGCAGCGATGGGATGTCGCCCATGAATCAATTCCTGCCGGCAGTTCGGGCGCAAGTCGGACCGGATGCCTACGGACTGTTGCCGACGCTGTGCTGGTTTAACTCGAGCGATGCGTTTCTTCATTTTCTTTGCGGCAGCGGCGTTCTCTTTTCGTTGCTGTTGATTGCCGGAATCGCTCCGGCGGTCTCACTTGTTGCCCTTTTCGTTTTGTACTTGTCGCTCACAATCGCAGGACAAGTCTTTTTCAATTTTCAATGGGACGTGCTTTTGCTGGAGGAGGGATTTTTATCGATCTTTCTGGCGCCCTGGCGGCTGTGGCCACGGGAGTTGCTATTGTGGCCGGGATCGGCGATCCCCGTTACAGCGCCATTTTCACGCGCGGGTTGGTTTTTGCTCAAGCTTCTTTTGTTCAAACTGATGCTGATGTCCGGCGTGGTGAAGTTAACCAGCGGCGACGATAGCTGGTGGAACCTGACAGCGCTCGATTACCACTACTGGTCGCAACCGCTGCCGACTGTGTTCGGCTGGTGGGCGGACAAAACTCCCGAATGGTTCAAACATTTTTCCGTCGCGTTTTGCCTCGTAGTGGAAATTATTGTGCCATTTTTCATCTGGGCGCCGCGACGCCTGAGATTGATTGCTGCTGGACTGCTGATTTTTCTCCAACTCGCGATCGCGATCACGGGAAACTATTGCTTTTTCAACCTGCTCACGATCGCGCTGTGCTTGCTGCTGATCGACGATTCGGTGGTAGAGATCCCGCGGCTGCGGGAGGCCGTCCGTGGCCAAAGCGTCGGCGCGCCCGGCGGTCGCGCCCTACCACAACGATTGTGCTTCTATATTGGAGCATTTGTGATTATCGTGACGTTACCGATCAATGCGTGGTTAATTTTCAGCGCGTTTAAGCCGCTCAGTCGACCACCGCGCGCGCTGGCGAATCTTTACGAAAGGCTAGAAGCATTTCGCATTGTGAACGGCTACGGCTTGTTTCGCGTGATGACGAAGGATCGCTGCGAAATCGTGCTCGAAGGCAGCGCTGACGGGATTGACTGGCGACCGTACGAATTCAAATGGAAACCCGGCGACGTGAAACGCGCACCGGGTTGGTGCGCGTCGCACCAGCCAAGACTCGACTGGCAGATGTGGTTTGCCGCTTTGGGAACGCCGCGCGAAAATCCGTGGTTCGTCGCATTGATCTTTCGATTGCTCCAAGGCTCACATGACGTGAACGGCTTGCTCGCAAACAATCCATTCCCCGACAAACCGCCGCATTACATTCGCGCGATGTTTTATCGCTATCGCTTTACAACGGTGAACGAGCTTCGCCAGACCGGCGCGTGGTGGAAACGTGAGGAGCTCCGCGAATACGTGCCAACGCTTTCGCTGGAACAGTTCCGCTGAACCCGTGACGCAGACAACCTGTCTGCGCTCTCCAGAAGAGGCAATCTCCAGATCGCCTCGCGGCGGACCCTCCTTCGCCGTGGCTACGGCGGGCAAGCTAGAGACCGCCGCTCCTTCTATGCGCCGTTGTTGAGCCTCGCGCATCGACGCGTATATTCGCCGCGCGATGGCGAAAGAAGAACAGATCATCACCGAAGGCACCGTGACCCAGGTTTTGCCTGGCACGATGTTCCGCGTCGATCTTCCCGGCGAACGCAACGTCCTTGCGCATATTTCAGGCAAAATGCGAAAACATTTTATCCGCATCGTGCCTGGGGACAAAGTTTCCGTGGAGCTTTCGCCATATGACCTGACAAAAGCGCGAATCATTTTTCGCGAACAATAATTTTCAGTTTTCCCTCTCGTTCAGGACGTTAGGCGTTTAAGCGTCAAAACATTTAAGGCAAAGAAGTCCGCCTCACTTGCGCGACGCGTTTATGATTTGAGACAAGTCGGCGTTTGCCCATTTAGCAAAGCGCGCGGATAGTCGAAGCGAACAAATTAACTGGAGATTACCAATGGCAGAACAAAACAGACCA
>JBKPBJ010000066.1:0-3629 GCA_046726875.1 Verrucomicrobiota bacterium | reverse complement strand
CTGAGCAAGAACATCACGGACGCCGCGACCGACGTGCAGGCCGCTATCCAGCGCGCCACGGGCAGGTTGCCGATTGATCTGCCGAGTCCGCCCACATTCACGAAAACAAATCCAAACGACCAGGCGGTTTACTTGTTAGGCTTGATGTCGGATACGCTGACTGACGGAGACCTGTATAAATATGCGTCCACCGTGGTCGCACAGCGCATCAACATCCTGCCCGGCGTTTCGCAGGTGAACATTTATGGCGTGCAAGGCGCGATTCGTGTCAAGGCCGACCCGTCGGCGCTGGCTGCACGCGCTCTGACCATGGATGATCTGGCGAGCGCGATTAAAGCCGGAACTGTGTATTCCGGCGCGGGGCAATTCGACGGCGCGCATCGTACGTTTGTTCTGCAACCTAACGGACAGATCGACAAAGCCGAGGGCTATCGGAACCTCATCGTGGCGCGCAACCCGAACGGTGCACCGGTTTATTTGCAGGATGTAGCTGATGTGCGCCAGAGCGTTCAGGACGAGCGAATCTCGCGCTTTTTCTGGATGCGCGGTTACAAGCCAGCGCGCGCAGTGGTCGTGCTTGCTGTTTCACGCCAGGCAGGAGCAAACGCAGTCGAAGTGGCCAAGTCCGTGAGGGCGCTGTTCCCCGAGTTGCGCGCGAGTTTACCGGGGTCGATCCAATTCACGCCGGTCTTCGACCGTTCGCAAAGCATCGTCAACTCCGCCAATGAAGTGAAATGGACACTAATGATCGCGTTCGTGCTGGTGGTTATCGTGATCTACGTCTTTCTTGGTCGCGCTACCGACACGCTAATCCCGGCTGTGGCCTTGCCGATGTCGTTGTTGCTCACTGTGGCCGTGATGTACATGCTCAACTTCTCCATCAACAATCTCACTTTGATGGCGCTCACCCTCGCCATTGGTTTTCTTGTCGATGACGCCATTGTGTTTTTGGAAAACGTCGTGCGCCGGGCCGAGCACGGCGAATCAATCCTGAAAGCAACTTTCAACAGCGCCGGCGAAATCTCGTTTACCATCCTGTCGATGACACTTTCGCTTGCCGCGGTTTTCATCCCGCTGGTTTTCATCCCAGAGCTGCTGGGTCGAATCTTCCGCGAATTTTCTGTCACAATCATCGTGGCCATTCTCGCCTCAGGCCTCGTTTCCTTGACGCTCACGCCGCTGATGTGCGCTCGCATACTTGGTGAGCGCAGGGCTGGCCATAAACGCGCCTGGATGGAACGGCACACTAGCAATTTCATCCAGCGTGTGATCGCCGCCTATGGCCGGCTGCTCGATAAGTTTCTCGATCGCGCATGGCTTGCTGTGCCGATCCTGCTCGCTTGCATTCTTGGCCTGTGGTTTTTCTTCACGCATTTGCCGTTCACATTGTTACCACCGGGCGACAGCGGTTTCATCCGAGGCTTGTTCATCGCACAAGAAGGTAGTTCGCCGGCTCAGATGCGCGCATTTCAAGCGCAGGTGAACCAAAAACTCCAGGAGGATCCAGCCGTCGGGCAGTTTTTTACGCTGGCCGGTTTTGCCTCGCGCGGCCCGCTATCGCAGGGATTGATGTTCCTTTTTCTAAAACCGCGTAGTGAGCGTCCGTCCATCGATAAAGTTGTTTTGCGACTGCAAAAATCGATCGCTTCCATTCCGGGAATCACCGCGGTGTTGACCCCGACTCCAGTACTGCAAATCAGCGTCGGCGCTACGAGCCAGGCCCAGGGTCAGTATGCCTACACCATCAGCGGCATTGTGCCCCAGGAAGTTTACGCGATAGCCGATGAATTATTGAAAAAGCTGCAGCAGTTCAAGGGCTTCGCCAGTGTTCGCTCCGACTACTACCACAACACGCCTAATCTCAAGATCGACATCAACCGCGATCGCGCTGCGACCTATGGCGTTTCTACTTCTGCAATTCAAAGCCTGATGCGCAACGCCTACTCCCAAAATTACATCTATCTCATCAAGGAACCAGATGACCAGTATCAAGTCATTCTTGAAGTTAAAGACAAGGAGCGTGCGCATCCTGCGGACTTGGACAATCTCTACGTCCGGAGCAATACCAGCGGCAATTTTAGCGCGAGCGGCTCGGGTGGGGGAACCATCGCCACGACTACAGGTAACATGACAAGCCTTGTTCCGCTGCGTGTAGTAACATCGACAAAGGAAGTCATCGGCCCCCAAGCGGTGAATCATTTGAATCAGTTCACCAGCGTTACCTTCAACTTCAACCTGTTACCAGGCGTCGCGATCGGCGATGCTACCAAAGCCATCGAGGACGCATTCGCGGAAATTCATCCGAATCATCCAACCGTTGAGGGGACCTTCCAAGGGGAAACGCTTGTGTTCAGGCAACTATTCCGCTCTCTGCCGCTGCTGCTCCTCGCCGCGATCTTTGTTATGTATGTGATTCTGGGAATTCTTTACGAAAGCTATGTCCACCCGTTCACGGTTTTGTTCCCGGCCATTGTTCCCGCAGTCGTCGGCGGGTTGGCCACTTTGTATATTTTCCACTCAGTGCTTTCGCTCTACAGCGTCATTGGCCTGTTCCTATTGTTAGGCATCGTGAAAAAGAACGGAATCATGGTAGTTGATTTTGCGTTGCAACGAATCGACGAAGGTTGGGATCTTCGCTCGGCCATTCACGAAGCCAGCATGGAACGGTTCCGCCCCATCATGATGACCACGCTCGCCGCCCTTATGGGCGCAATACCGATTGCGCTCGGGTTCGGTCAGGATGCCGCATCACGGCGTCCGTTGGGTCTGGTGATCGTGGGCGGGCTGATCTTCTCGCAGCTGGTTACGTTATTCGTTACGCCAGTGATCTACCTCTGGCTGGAATGGTTCCAGGAGCACATCCTCGATAAGGTGCCGTTCCTCCGCAGCGCGCACTACCACGAGCACGAAGGTGGACCCTCGCGAGGAGAGATGCGACCCGAGCCGGTTGGCGTGCGTTAAGTCTTACTCATGCTCATAACCCATCGCTTTTTCGAAGAGTAAGAGTAACAGGAAGAGGAAGAGGAACTGTGCGCGCGATGGTTCTCGACGAACCGAAACGACCGTTGCAACTGCGCGATGTGCCGAAGCCGGAGCCGGGCAGAGGACAACTGCTAGTGCGCGTCAGCACTTGCGCGGTTTGCCGCACTGACCTTCACGTGGTCGATGGCGAATTGCCAGATCCGAAACTGCCGTTGATTCTCGGCCACCAGATTGTCGGCCGTGTTGAAGAAATCGGCGAGCCAAATTCGAATTTCGAAATTCGAAATTCGAAATTCGCGGTCGGCGACCGTGTAGGCATTCCGTGGCTTGGCTGGACCGACGGCGATTGCGTGTATTGCCGATCCGGCAGAGAAAATCTTTGCGATAATGCGCGCTTCACTGGTTACACGATCAATGGCGGTTACGCCGAGTTCACCGTCGCCGATGCGCGGTATTGCTTTCATCTACCTGAGCGTTACGATGACGTCGCAGTTGCACCGCTGCTGTGCGCGGGACTGATTGGTTACCGATCCTATCGAAAAACGGGAAATGCGCGACGCCTTGGCATTTACGGGTTCGGCAACGCCGCGCATTTGATCGCGCAAATTGCGCTCTACGAAGGTCGCGAACTCTTCGTATTCACTCGG
>JBKPBJ010000065.1:0-2291 GCA_046726875.1 Verrucomicrobiota bacterium | reverse complement strand
CGGTGTCCATTGATCCCAAGGCCGCAGATTCATCATTGCTTCTGCGAGCAGGGCGCCGACGTCTGGATCCTTCGGATATTTTTCCCATACCTCGCGCATGGCGTCGGCGTAAGCGCGATCGAGCCCGCTACGATCTTTCGGCTGCGGATTAGCGTAACGTTTCGCGAGCGCATCGATCAGCGCCCGCTCAACCGGCGACGCGTTCCCGGCATTCTTTTGAGCGAGCTCGAGCTCCTTCCAGGCAAGCTCCGCTGCGGGTGTTGGAACGGCCATAGAATTAATGTGCGGACCGCACGCGAGCGCCACGCCCCAATGTGCCATCGCGCACTTGGGATCGAGTTCCGCTGCCTGCTGAAACGCGCGGATCGCTGCGCGATGATTGAATCCATGGAGAAAACCAAGGCCCTGATCGAAATAACGCTGTGCTTCGGCCGAGTCCTTCGTGATCTTGCGCGAATACGAGCCCAGGCCGTCATAAAGAGGCTCCTTCGCCAGGAGCGCATCATAGAATGCAAACACAACTGCCGAGCAGACGAGGATTTGAAAAAACGTGCTTTTCGGTTTCATAGGGACAGTGCACGAGAAGTTGAGCCACGACAATTGTTTATCAAGCGCTGTGCCACCCTTGGGCTCGATGATACTATGCGGCAAATGGAAGTTGCCGACTGGCCGTCATTGAGTGACGCGGAACTTCTCGAGCGCCGCATTTCGTCACTCGGATTACGGCTCGAGGGCACGGCGCTGGAGCCGCTAATTCGACAACTGAACGATGAGCTTTCGGCAAAGGGCTTGGTGTTTCACCCAGCATGCCACGTCGGCGACGAATGGTTTGTCCCAGTCGGTGTTCCTGCGATCTTTATTCCGTTTTTTCTGGTGCACGACCGGCTGCGCGCGCTCGAGCGCACGATGATGCTCGAAGTGGAAGGCGGAACGCCGGAGTGGTTCATGAAGTTAATGCGACATGAAGCGGGGCACACTTACATGTACGCTTATCAACTAACCCGCCGGAAAAAATGGAAGCAATGTTTCGGGCAAACATCGCGGGAAGAAACACCGGACACTTACCGGCCACGCCCATTCAGCCGTAGTTACGTCGTTCACCTTGAGGATTGGTATGCGCAAAGTCATCCAGACGAGGATTTCGCAGAGACATTTGCGGTCTGGCTCACGCCGGAGCTTGATTGGCGTAAGAATTATGCTGGCTGGCCGGCACTGCGAAAGATGGAATACGTTGATGAGCTGATGCGCTCATTGGCGGGCAGGCCGCCGGTGCACATGCCTGAATATCGCGTCGCCGATTACGATTGTCTCAACGTTAAACTCAAGACGTATTACGCGCGCAAGCGAAAGCTCAACGAAGACGCCTATCCGGATTTTTATGATGCCGATTTGCGACAGCTCTTCGCTGCGCCTGCCGGCATCAAGGCGAGCGCCTATTTGCGTCGACGAAGGCGGCGATTACTGAATGCGGTTTGCCAATGGACAAACGAAAAGAAATTCCCCGTGAACCAGCTCCTCGCGAGGCTTACCCGCCGATGTGATGAACTTGGATTGCATGTGCTGAATGATGATCCGCAGCAGGATTTTCGTGTTACCGCTTTCATCACGACGCTGGTGATGAATTACCTTTTCACCGGTAGATTTAAACGCACCAAATAACCACTGCTCTTGTCATGTCGAGCGGAGTCGAGACATCCCTTACTGTCGCTTTAGGATGATATTAGAGATTCCTCGACTTCGCTCGGAATGACAAATTGACGGGGAATAAACGTGAAAAAGAAGCTCAAAGTCCTCGTGTTGTTCGACGGCACAAGTCCCACCAAAATCGATCAGGATTTCAGCGACGAACTGAAAACGAAAGAGTGGAAGACGGAAGCGGATGTAATGAACGCGCTTGGCGCTTTGGGGCACACACCGGAGCATCTTGCCATCTATGATGACGTCGATCTCCTGCGGCAAAAACTGGAAACGTTTGCGCCCGATGTCCTTTTCAATCTGGTCGAGCAGTTCAGGAACAAGTCTGAATTCGACCAGAACATTGTTTCATTTTTCGAAATGCAAGGCCTGCCGTTCACCGGCTGCGGCTCGACCGGGCTAACGCTTTGCAAGCACAAAGGCATCTCAAAAAAAATCCTGCACTATCACGGCATTCACGTGCCGAATTTTGTGGTGATTCCGCGCGGACAACGCGTCGCGCGTCTGAAGCAGCCCAAGTTTCCGCTCGTCGTAAAGCCAGTGAAAGAAGAGGCGTCGTACGGAATCTCACGAGCGTCATTCGTTGGGACGGACGA
>JBKPBJ010000064.1:0-3506 GCA_046726875.1 Verrucomicrobiota bacterium | reverse complement strand
CCGCTCACTTCACGAACTCTACCGCGAGCCAGCTGGTGCGAGGCTGGTGCCGCTGCTAGCAGGTTCCACCTGCGGCCGTAATTGCGCGGCGATTTGAGGACTCGGCCGATAAACGCCAGCGCCGTAACGCTGCTCGACGATTGCTTCGGCGATTCTGTCGGCCAGTAGTTCGCGATATTCCCAATCGCGTGCTTGGTTGCCCTCAGACCGGTTGCTCAGGTACCCACATTCCACGAGAACCGCGGGACAGTTCGCAAGCCGCAGCACGCGAAAGTTCGCGGTGTGAACTCCGCCATTCGCGGAATTCGGGATCGTCATGAGTTTTTGCTGGATCCGATTGGCCAGATCTAAGGACGCACCGGAATGGTAATAGGTCTCGAATCCGCGGGTCTTGCGCTTACGCGAGTCGTTAAAATGTACGCTGACAAAGACTGCATTTTTTTGCTTATTCTCCATTGCGACCCGGTCGTTAAGCGGAATAAACACGTCTGAGTTTCGGGTCATCACGGTCTTTATCTGCGACTCGCGAAGCTTGCGTTCAAGACGTTGCGCTACATCGAGCGTGACGGTCTTTTCCGGTGGACCGTAGCGACGGTACGCGCCGCTATCTTTGCCGCCGTGGCCGGCATCCACGACTACAGTTTTAAATGTCTTGCTCGTGTTTTTGACGCCGCGAGTTCCAACAGTACTGCAGGCGGCGAACGACGCGACCAATCCGAGTGTGATGATGCCCCTGACGATACCCGTCATTCTCATCTAATAGCAAGAACCGGCGCTTCATCAAAATGTTTCGCTGAAACTGGAACGAGTGAATCTGAATTTGTCAACGATTGGCATGTTTCCAGTATCGCGTATAAAATGCACTTGTGTTTTGCGCCACTGTGCTTAACCCCTTAACACTCCTATGATGATCCGATTCGCAATTCTTCCGCTACTACTGGCACTGAATTTTTCGGTGTGCAAAAAGGAACAGGCCGTTACGGAAAAGCCGCAAGGTGCGGGCCCTGCTGCCCCTGGGACGGCTGCTGCAACGGCCGCGCCTGTGGTGGCGGCGACTCCCAAGATCAAGAAGCCAGTCGTCGATCAAACGGCTCAGGCCCTCATTTTCTGTTACCATCGCCTGGTCGACAAGGTCCGCTATCCGGGCACGGAGATTACGCCTGCTGCATTTGAAGCGCAGATGAAAGAATTGAAAGACAAGGGCATCACGGTCATTTCGATGCAGGATTTGCTCGCCTGGAAGCGCGGCGAAAAGAACATACCGCCGCGTTGCGCTGTGATCACGTTCGATGACGGCTGGAAATCGCAATATGAAGTGGCATGGCCGATCATGAAAAAATTCGGCTATCCACTCACGCTATTCATTTACACGGAAGGCGTGCGCGGCGGTTCGTTAGGCGGTGGGGAAGCGATTACGTGGGAACAGCTCGCCGATATGCGCGACAACGGTGTTGATATTCAGGCCCACACGGCGACGCACCAGGATTTGCGCGAAGGGCACAACGTGCTGGTAATTGAGCCCGGCGGCAAACGAAGCAAGAAGAAACTGACCGGCGCCGACTATGAAAAATGGGTCCGGAACGAAGTCGTCGGTTGCAAGGAACTGCTCGAACAGCGGCTCGGCATCAAGGTGAATTGTTTTGCAGTGCCGTTCGGAAATTACAACGAGCATGTGAAAGAACTTGCGCGCAATGCTGGTTACGAAGCGATGTTTACCGTGTACGGCCAGCCGATTACCTTTACTTCTCCGATGGATTCGATCGGCCGCTACGCGATCGAAGCCAATAAGCCGAAAGTTTTTCCGGACGCAGTAAGCATGATCGGCGCCTCTACCGGAGGCGGCACGGCAGTAGCCGAAGTCGGTGCGAAAGATCTCACCACACAGCCGGCCGATGGCGACACCGTGCGCACCGCAACGCCGCTTATCAAAGCCAATCTCAGCAGCATCGGCCAGATTGAACCTGGCAGTGTGCAAATGCGCGTAAGCGGTCTTGGGCTTGTTGCAGCCAACTTTGACCCTAAGACCGGCACCGTGTCGTATCAGGTTCCACAAAAGCTGCGCGACAAATCGTGCACCGTAATCGTGAGCGCCAAATCCGAGGGCAAAAAGGTCGAAACACATTGGACCTTCGGAATCGAAGAAGGCTCGGCTTCAGCTGCAAGCTCACCCGCGGCAGGGGCTAAAAAATAACCGCGAAGCCAAGGAGCGACGGCTGTCGAGTCGGCGCGGCACGCTTGGAAGGGCGTCCTTTATTCATGTTTCCACAACTTAGCGATAAACTTCAGGAGATTTTCAAAGACCTACGCGGGCACGGCGTCGTCAGCGAGTCGAACGTCGACGCTGCATTGCGCCAGGTTCGAATGGCGCTGCTTGAAGCAGACGTTGATTTTCAGGTCGCCAGAAAATTCATTGCCCGGGTAAAAGAGAAAGCGCTCGGCGAAACTGTGCTTCGCAGTATTACGCCGGGTCAGCAGATCGTAAAAATTTTTCACGACGAATTGACCGGGCTGCTTGGCGGCGATGCAGAGTCGCTTCGCTTGGAAGATCAGACACGGATCTTGATCGTCGGGCTCAACGGCTCCGGCAAAACAACCTCGGCTGCCAAGCTGGCGCTGTTGTTAAAGAAACAAGGCCGCGTGCCGTTGCTCGTAGCGTGCGATTTGCAACGGCCGGCGGCGATCGAACAACTCGCAACGCTTGGAAAACAGATTGATGTTTCGGTTCATATTCCTGCCCAGGGGGAGAAAAACGTGCAGCGTGTCGCCACAGCGGCGATTGATGGAGCTCAAACGAGCGTAGCCGCAAGTGTGCAGATTTTCGATACGGCGGGGCGACAGGAAATCGACCAAGCGCTTATGGATGAACTGAAAGCGCTGAAGGAATTTTTGCAGCCGCACGAAATCTTGCTCGTTGTAGATGCGGCGACCGGGCAGCAAGCGGTCAGTGTCGCGAGCAGGTTTGACGCTGCTTTGTCGATCACAGGAATTATTCTGACGAAGCTCGATGGCGACGCTCGTGGCGGTGCGGCATTGTCGATGCGCGAGGTTACGCGCCGCCCGATCAAATTCGCGGGCACAGGTGAAAAGCTCGATCAGTTTGAGCTGTTTATTCCGGAGCGGCTGGCGGGGCGAATTCTTGGAATGGGCGACGTCGTCAGTCTGGTGGAAAAAGCGGCTGAAGCCGTCGAAGCGGAGGACGCTGCCAGGCTTGAACGCAAACTCCGCACCGCTTCATTCGATTTCAATGATTTCCTAGCGCAGTTCAAGATGATGCGCCGCATGGGGCCGCTGGAGAATATTCTTGGCATGTTACCTGGAATGAGTAACGTGCAAGGCCTCTCCATTGACGAGAAGCAGCTCAAGCGCACGGAAGCGATCGTGCTTTCGATGACAAAAGAAGAGCGGACGCGCCCCGACATTCTGAATGCCCGGCGGCGCCAACGCATCGCGCGCGGCAGCGGTTCCACCGTCACGGAGGTAAACGATTTGCTGCGGCGCTTTGATCA
>JBKPBJ010000063.1:0-6212 GCA_046726875.1 Verrucomicrobiota bacterium | reverse complement strand
CCGAATCACGCTTGGACAACAGGAGTTCGTCGACGTGCCAACTGGCATCGCCGTTTTCGCCAATAACTTTGTGGATGAGGGAACACCTCCCCGCGAATGGGCCGAACGTCTATATAACGTTCGCCGGTGGACGCCGATGCCGAAGGGCGGCCACTTCGCACCAGCCGAGGAGCCCGAGTTGCTCGCCCGCGATATAGCAGCGTTCTTCGCGGGTTTATGAACCTGTTCGGGCCTAACCAGATTAGATGAGAAGCCGGAGAGTGCCTGAGCGTTGTGTGCTTGGGTAAGCTTGACGTCTATGAAGCAACAACATCAGGAGCGTGAGGTTACGATAGGTTTGGGAGAGGGGCGCACCGGTTTTGTGCGCTGGATAGCAGAGGGGAAGTGGTGGAGGAAGGCAGTGTTCTCAATGATCGAGCTTCTCTGGCAAGGCTGACTGCGCGTTACCGCGGGGCGTTGGCGGTGATGGAGGCCGGACACAGAGGGGACGCTCACGGTGTACCACGATGACTGCACGTTCGAAACGTACAGTACAGGCGACAGCTTCACGGATTTAGGCTGCGGGGACATCCACAACGTGCGTAACGAAACGGGCGCGGAAGCGAAAGACGTCGCTGTGCAGATTGTTCCGCATGGCGCCACGAGGCGGAGCGAAGCGGACGACCCAATGTGCCCGAACGTGCCTGCTTGCCTTCCATAATTGCCCATCTGAGAACGACTCCGCTCTGATCGCAGTGTAAATCGTCCCAGCGGATATTCCTCATAAGAGGCCGCTGGGACGAACTCTCGAAAAATTTGCGATTAACAATTTGCCGGGCGCCAATGCCTGCGGCGCAGCAGCCTCGCCGCGGCTTGTGCGTGATCTTCATCTTTACGTGGGCCGTCACCTCAGCGCGAGGTCCTGCGGAGTCTTCGCTCGGCGTTGCCTTGCCGGGCGACAACAATTATTGATCTCACGAACCGATGACAATCGAACGAGACGAAGAGTTCATGCGCGCTGCGCTAAAGGAGGCAAAGAAGGCGCTCGGGCAAACGAGTCCCAATCCCACCGTCGGCGCGGTCCTGGTGATTGATAATCGAGTAGTGGCGAGAGGACACCATCGCGAAGCAGGTTGCGCTCATGCTGAGATTGACTGTCTGCGTGATTACGGTGCGGCGGTTCCCGCCCATGCGACACTTTACGTAACTCTGGAGCCGTGTTCGACGGCCGGGCGCACCGCTCCCTGCACAGATGCCATAATCCGGGCTGGAGTCAGAAACGTAGTCGTCGGGGCGACGGACGTAAATCCGCAGCATTCCGGCAGAGGCATCGTCCAATTGCGGAACGCAGCCATCAAAGTGCGGGAAGGCATCCTGGCGGATGAGTGCACGCGGCTCAACGAGGCGTTCAACAAATGGATTGTGACCGGACGCCCGTTTGTGATCGCGAAGTGCGGCATGTCTCTCGATGGGCGGCTGACGCGATCGCCTGGTGAGTCTCGGTGGATCACGGGACGCGATGCTCGGCGCGACGCACATCAGCTGCGCGCAAGCGTGGACGCAGTGCTCGTCGGAGCGGAAACTGTCCGGACCGACAATCCGCGTTTGACCATCCGCGGCGTGCGCGAGGCGCGACAACCGTGGCGTATTGTGCTGACTCGCTCAGGCCGGTTGCCACGACAAACTCACCTTTTGTCGGACAAATTTGCTGCCCGAACTTTGATCTATAAAGGAAAATCGCTGGCGTCGGTGCTGAAGGATTTGGGTAAGCGCGGCATCACCAGCGTGTTGATCGAGGGTGGCGGCGTAGTTCTTGGTGAGGCGCTCGACAAGCGGCTCATCGATAAAGTGCAGATCTATTTGGGCCCCATCTTAAATGGAGGACCGGTAGTCGCCTTCCCGGGAGAAGGAGCAGGAAAAACTGCCGATGCGCTCCGGCTGCGTGACATCGAGTACCAGCAGATTGGTCAAACTGTCTGCATGAGAGGGTATCCAGACGTTCTGGGCTCCGAATAACCCGGAAACTTTGCTGCGATTCCGCTGTTGAATTACTGGGAGGTGAATCATGAAGAAACTTCTGTTAATTGCATTGGTGGCCGGAGGATTAACCTTCGTTGCAGCGCCACGTTCTGATGCTCAAGTTTACTTCAGCATTGGGTTCGGACCGGGCTATTATGGGTACTACCCTTATGGGTACTATCATCCCTACCGCTATTACTACAGACCATATTACGGCTACTCTTACTACCGGCCTTACTATTGGTATGGGGGGCACCGATATTATCGCCACCACCGCCACCATCATTACTATCGGTACTAACTTAATCTAGAACCCAAAAAGCCCTGAATGCGCTGGCTCGAAACGCAATTTCGGGCCAGCAGCTTTTAGGAGCCGAGCGTTCCGCGAAGAATACAGAAAGAGAAAATGCCAGCTCTAATTCTTTGAACCAGGCGACACCACAGATTTTGAGGCGGGACTTTTAGTGGGCTCGTCAATTTGAAACTCTTTTCTCAACTGCTGAATGAGTGCCGGTATTTCCTTTTGCCTCTCTGTTTCGATTTGATGCCGGAGCGATTGCTCGACTTTTCGGCGTTCCTGAATGTATCTGGATTCAAATCGAGCGCGGTCCTGTGGATTGAGTTGAAGACCCGAGTCGCGAACGGCCGCGTCCGCCTCGCGGGTAATAATTTGCCGGCGCATATTCTCCCGCTGACGCATAAGGTTGCGCTGCTCCGGGCTCATTTGCATCCAAAGCTGGGCGTTGCGTTGGAAATTTTGCCGGGCATCTGGCGGCATTGCCAGCCAGCGTTCCCTTACGCTCTGTCCTGAAGGTGGCCCGTGAGACTGACCTGAGGGCGGTCCATGAGCTTGGCTTGGCGGTGGCCCGTGAGGCGCTGCCATTGGCGGGGGTCCATGAGGTGCCGCAATTGGCGGCGGACCGCCAACCGGGCCGCGACGGTGTTGTTGTGGCTGCGCTTGTGCGGCAGCGCAACACAGAGTGAAAACCGCCAAGCCGAAGAATAACTTACAACGTTGGCCTATCTTCCCACACGCTATTTTCATCCCAGGCGATCAATTCATCCAGATCAGCCACGACGTCATAATCCTGTGGATCGACTTTAGCCACTACATCTGAGTCGCTCGAAAGCGTTGTCCGCGGACCCGGATAATGCGTGACAAGAGCAACGGCGACAACGACCGCTGCCACGGCCGACGCTCCAACAACCTTTCGCACGCTGAACCAGTTCCGCACCCGGTCGAAACGAGTCGGTCCCTGCCGAATTCTTCTTAGAACATTCCGGGCAAAAAATGGCGAAAGCGCGGGCTCAGGAAGTCGGCCGAGAACATCCCATAGCTCTTTGTCATCTTGAGGTTCCATGTTGTCCATCGGATTCAACAGTCTGCATGCCTCGAAGTTGCGCTAGAACGCGGTGAAAGACTATCTTCAAATTCCCGGCGCTTCAAGGAAACCTTCCAACTGCCGAATCCGAGTTGGATGCCGCATTTTGCGTAAGGCCTTTGCCTCGATTTGGCGAATGCGCTCGCGAGTAACCTGGAACTGCCGGCCTACTTCTTCCAACGTTCGGCTGTAGCCATCGACGAGCCCGAATCGCTGCTCGAGAACTTGCCGTTCACGATCAGTAAGCGTTTCCAATACATCTTTGATCTTTTCCTTCAGCAAAACGATTGCAGTCATATCGCTGGGGTTTTCGGCGCCTCGATCCTCGATAAAATCGCCGAAGTTGGTTTCTTCGCTCTCGCCTACCGGGGATTGCAGCGAGATCGGTTGCTGTGCCATCTTTAGAACGGCCCGAACGCGGTCCACTGGCAGCAAGACTTCCTCAGCTACTTCCTCAGGCGTGGGTTCCCGTCCGTATTCCTGCACCAGCTGTTTTTGCACGCGCAACAGTTTGTTGATCGTCTCAATCATGTGCACCGGAATTCGGATCGTGCGCGCCTGGTCGGCGATGGACCGGGTAATCGCCTGGCGAATCCACCACGTCGCATAGGTCGAAAACTTGTATCCGCGCCGGTACTCAAACTTCTCTACCGCCTTCATCAATCCCATGTTTCCTTCCTGGATGAGGTCAAGAAACGACAAACCCCGATTGGTGTATTTCTTCGCAATGGAAATAACGAGGCGAAGATTAGCCTCCACCATTTCGGTTTTGGCTTTGAATGCCTGACGCAGCCAGGTTTTCAGCGTCCGATATTCGTCGGCGTAATCAGAAAGCGAAAACCACAGGTTTATTTCTAAATCGCGCATCTTATTTTGCAGCTGCAGCCGCCGTTTTTTGCTGCGAGGATTTTTGGCGAGCTCGGTCTGAAGATACAGCGACGTGTGGTGCGCCTCGTCCGCGAGGTGAACGAATTCTTCAGTGACCCGCTGCTTAAGGTAAAAACGAGGGTAAATCCTTTGCAGGCTCGCCATCGTTCTCTGCAGTGCCCTGCGCTTTTGCGACGCCCTCTTTGAAACGTCACGCGCAATCTCGGAAAAATGCCGGCTAATGGACGCGCTCAATTTTTCCACCTGCTTACACAAGCGTGGCAGATTCTTCATATATCTCTCGCGACTCTCGATTTTTTTATCGAGGATCACGCGATCGAATCGTTCCCTGCCTTCCACGAGTTTCCGCGCGAGATCCAGATGGCCGCGGGCAACAAAACCAAAGCGACTGAGATGTTTTTGCACCATCGCTTCAGCCTCCTCAATTCGCTTCGAGATTTGGACTTCCTGGTCTCGGGTCAGCAACGGAACCTGCCCCATCTGCTTCAAATACATGCGCACCGGGTCATCCAGAATATCAACTTTGGTTGCCGCTCTGCCGTCTTCTTCCTCTTCCTCCTCATCGACGTCTTTTTTGCCGTCGCGGTACCGGTCAACCTCCGACGCCTCAATGATGTCGATCTCCAGGCGGCGCAGACGCGTGAGAATCAGGTCGAGTTCATCGGCGTCGGTAATTCCTTCCGGTAATGCCTCGTTCAGATCGTCGAACGTGAGATAACCTTGTTCTTTCGCCAGTTTGATCAGCTCCCGAATACGCGCTTGAACTTCAACCGACGAATACAAACCCGTCACTCCGAGCGCTGGCATCGAAAGAGGTCCATTCCGGTCGCCTCGGTGTGATGAAGACCTGATGCGCGCGCCCTTCAGAGCAGTGAGTCGCGGCGGTTTGCTGTGATTTCCTTGGGCATTCAAACGCCTTTTCAGTGCGCTGCGGCGTCGGCTGCTCTTAAGCCGCCGCGCCGACGATTGTCGGCTGCTCCCCCTTCGTTTCGAATGCCTGGCCAAGTTTGTTCGGTTAAGGATTTGGTCTAAGACCTTCGCCCTGCCACGCCGCAGTTCATGACGCCTACGTGTCGCCCCTGCCGACGGGCCGGGAAAATTCGTGGAGCTGTTCCTGCAGGTCAAGAATTTGTTTTTGCAAATTTACGACCTCGCCGGCGCTCAACCCAGGAACTTTGATCCGGCTTTTTGCCGTCTCTAGCCGGCGACGCAGGACACTTTGGCAAATTCCCTGCCACCATTTATCGACCACGGTTTCTGGGGCGGCCGGCTTCTTTTGCATCAGCCATGATGAAACTAGCCGTTCCTCTTCTGGTGAAAGCGCGGCCATGAACACGTTGAGCGACGCGGTATCGTCCGGTTGCAGCTCGCTTTCCAAAATTCGGATTAGAATGTCGGCGTGCGGCACTTGCTCGAGAGTCTCCCGCCACTTTTGCGCGAGAAGAAAATTGCGCGCCGCATCATCGCGCAACGCCAGGAGGCAGAGCATGGCGACATCGTGAGGTGGGCTCGGAATGGCATGAGTCTCCGATAGGTCCGAACTCACGGAGAGACGGGGCGCGCGGGACTGTTTTGCCAGTAGCGTTTCGAAATCCGCCGCGGCAACACCGAGCCGCGCTGATACTTTGTTCACGACCTCTCCGCGCAACACGGCATTGTGCACGCGCGAAACCGTCCCCGCCAAATTGCGCGCAGCTTGAATCTTTGCGCCCATGGAACTCAGATCGACGCCGGCGATTTCGTGGTCGATCCAATAATCAAAGAAATCGCGCGCCTGCGCCACGCGTTTTTCGAATTGTTCCTTTCCCTCCCGGCGGACCAGCGAATCGGGGTCTTCGCCCGGCGGCAGCTCGACGACCCGGACGATGAAATCGTTTTCCATCAAAGCATCGAGCGAGCGCTCGGCGGCTTTTGCCCCAGCCGCGTCCGAATCGAAGCACAAAA
>JBKPBJ010000062.1:0-3288 GCA_046726875.1 Verrucomicrobiota bacterium | reverse complement strand
AAAATCGGCGCTTGTCCCAGATGGCCTGCCATTTCGGCTCGATCTGGTCGAATGGATACGGTTTGCGGCGTTCGCTACTCATTTAGCAGGTTAATCAGGAAAGCAGAAACTGAGCAAAAGAAAGTCAAATTTACTTCTGGACTCCCGGTTTTCAGATTTCATTTGAACGGTGATCGAGCTGGTTGTCGCAACGCGCAATGCGCATAAGACGCGCGAGATTCAACATATTCTCGGATCAGACTTTACGGTGCGCGATCTAAGGGCGATTCCCGAAATTGCGGAGATTCGCGAGAGTGGAAACTCGTTCGAGGAAAACGCGAAACTCAAAGCTCTAGCAGCATCCAGACAATTGCCAGCTCTGGTGATTGCTGATGATTCGGGATTGGAGCTCGACGCTCTCGGCGGTGCACCGGGAATTTATTCGGAGCGTTACGCGGGCGCGAACGCGACGGAGCAAGACAAAATCGCTAAATTACTGCGTGAGCTTGCGCGAGTTCGTGCCACTGATGATCGGCGCCGTGCTCGATTTCGCTGTGTTGCGGCGCTCGCGCGTAACGGCAATCTCCTCGGAATGTTCGAAGGAACTGTGGAAGGAAGAATCGCTGAGGAAGCGCGAGGCGACTGCGGCTTCGGCTACGATCCAATTTTCGTTCCCGATGGATTCGAGCAAACTTTCGGTGAACTGTCTACCGAAGTGAAGAACGCAATCAGCCATCGCGCCAAGGCGATTCGCGCGCTCGCCGATAGGCTTCGACGCCTCGAGTTCGGCGACTAAGGCGAGGGAGGTGGAGGAGCGGGAGGAGCTGGGCCCGTTTGCGTCACGCCACCGGCTGCCCTGATCTGATAGCCAACTTTTCTTATTCCGACTGTACGGACTTTATCCAGCACACCAATCACGTCCCCGTACATCGCCATCGGGGTGGCGCTGAGGGAAATTTTGATGTCGGGGTTGGCCCTGTGAAGCTGAAATAAGCGAGGCAGTACCTGATCGTCGCCTACGTACTGGTTGTCGAAGAACACCGCATTTCCTTCCAGCACTTTGATCGAGACAAAATCCTTAACCCCGCTTGGCGGCGGGCCAACCGCAGCGGGTAAATTGACGCGAATGCCCTTCATGTGAGTCTGGCTCAGACTCACCATCATGAAACTGGCAAGCAGGAAGAACATGATGTCGATCAACGGGATGATCTCGATCCGTGCGCGTTTCTTCGGAACTGGCGAGGATAGTCTCATATCTAATAGGAGGCGCCTGTCATGGTGAAAGTGATGGGAATGTTAACCTTGGAAACTGTTCCAGGTCTAAATCGCCACTGCCGAAACGCGCTGGTGGCGGCATTATCTAGGATAGAACTCCCAGTGCTTTGCGAAACGCTAGCGCTAGTGACGTTGCCGCTAGCTGCGTCTACGTTGGCGACGATCACTCCACTCCCGGTGACGTGCCGCGACCGCGCCTCGTACGGGTACTGGGGACGCGGCGCATACAATGCGAGCGCTTTTGCTCGGGACATCGACATGGGTCCCGGGGCCTTCACCGGCGTGAATTTTGCCGCCGCGTTTGGTTGTCGCGGGGGCGGTGTTCTCTCCTCTACGAACTCCGGTTGAATCTCTGGAGGAGGAGGAGGCTCTGGGATCGGAATGTCTTCCGGCGGGGGAGTTGCCTCAGGCGGGGCCAGGACTGCTTCGACCACCTGCGGTGGTTGAGGCGGAAGTTCCTCCGCTGGCGCTTCGTGCCGTTGAGAAGCCACAACCGCTGCTAAGTGGATCCCTAAAGCACCACCAACCGCCGTCCAGAAATACCATCGCGGCGGTGGCCGGTAAATGAGCGGTCTGCCTTGCGTTTGCGTTTGTCCTGGTGGTTCTGCCATACCAAAATCACCGTGCCCCGGGAACCCCCTTAAGCGATTCGCTTCTAATTTCGAAGGAGATCTTGTAATAGCCAGCCGCGCGAACAATATCGAGCGCGTGGGCAACGTTCAGGTGGACTGAATCCTTGTCCCCTCGAACAAACACCTTCGCATCAGGAGCCGATTGATGCGCCATCTTTAGACGGTTTAGTAATTCCTCGTCCTTCACTTCGTCTTTATCGAAGAAATAATGACCATCCTTATCGACTGAGACGCTGACGTATTCGCGTTTTGTCTGGACCTCACCCGACTGACCGGAGGGCAAGTTCACCTTAATGCCCTTCATGTGCACCTGACTCAGGCTCACCATCATAAAACTGGCGAGCAGAAAGAACATGATGTCGATCAACGGGATGATCTCGATCCGCGCTTTCTTATGTGGAATAGGTGACGCTACGCGCATACGAAATTGCTAGATGGAAGACCGCGTCGCCGATGACGGCGTGCTGCTCTCGATCGTTACGTGTTTTTCTGCGGTTTGGGCTTGGAGCATGACTTCCAAATTGGTGGCTGCCGTTTGCAATTCGAACTCCAAGTTAGACACGCGAGAGGTGAAAAAGTTAAACGGGATCAATGCAAAAATGGCAATACCCAGACCGCAAGCCGTGGCGATAAGCGCTTCGGCGATACCGCCGGTTACTGCTTGCACCGCCAGCTCTTCGTTTCCGAGAAAGCTGAACGAACGGATCAGCCCAGTGATCGTGCCCAATAGACCGAGCAACGGCGCGAGCGTCACAAGCGTATCCATGACCACCAGGAAGCGTCCGGCCCGCTTGATCTCGATGCCTGCGGCAACCTGCAACGCGGCCTCCAGCGAGCTGTGCTGATGGTTCAGACCGTTCCAAAGCATTCGTAGCACAGGGTCGCGGGAACCGCGCGAAAGCCGCGAGGCCTCTGCGGTGTCACCATTTTCAATCGCGGTGAAAACTTTCTCGATCCGTTTCGGATCCCGACGGAACCAGCGGCCACTCCACCAAAGGCATCGCTCGAGCACAACGGTGAGCGCTACGATGGAGACGATCAGAATCGGCCACATCACCGGACCGCCTTTGCGAAACTGGTCGATTAACCAGTTGCTGCCTAAAATACCAGCAGGCTTTTCCGGAGCGGCTGCAACAGCCGGAGCGGGACTCGTTGCAGCGGCTGCAGCAGGACTCGTTGCGCCAGCTGCCGCCGGACTGGTCACTGCGCCAGGCGCTCCGGGTTGTCCGACAGCTGGAGGTTGTCCCACCGCTGGAGGTTGTCCCACCGCTCCGGGTTCGCCTGGTGGTGGCGGTTGCTGCCCTGGCGGTGGCGGTTGCTGCCCCGGTGCCAGGTTTGTGGCAGGTGGCTGCTGCGCTGCGGCTGCCGGATTCGTCGGCGCCCGAGCAGCCGGACTCGTACC